>CAJUFH010000032.1 GCA_910585755.1 uncultured Muribaculaceae bacterium
CGGCTCTCTTGTCTTTATGAAAAATTAGGTTCAGAGGATTACCTTGGCAACGCCGTTGGCGCTCTTCACGAGGTAGAGACCGGCGGGAAGCCCGGCGTTTTCAAGGCTCTCGAACACGCCAAGCGAGATGCCGGAGAGGTTGAATACCTCGACGGGACCGTTACCCTCGGCTGCAACGTTTTCTACGCCGCTGTCGCCGTAGCTTCCGTTAGCGTCAGAGATGATGAAGCCGTTGAGTTTCACGGAGCCGGAGATGCTCGACGGGGTGATCTTGATGAAGTGCGATTCGGGGTTGAGCGCGATTTCGCCCTGGAAAGGCATGTCCTCGGCGTGGAGCACGCGGATTGTGCGCCATCCCGGAGCAACGTCGCAGTTGCGCGATTCCTGGAGCTTCAGGGTGAAGGTTCCCTCGCCCTCGATATCGAGATACATGTTCTTGGCTACGGGAGCGTAGTAGGCCATCACCTTGTCGGAGTTCTTGGTCATGGTTACGTCCTCGGCTGCCACGGTGCCGGAAGCCTGTACCCAGTGGGGGTAGTCAGCCTGTTTCTCCTGCACGAGTCCTCCTACTGTCTCAAAGGGTGCGACAGCGTCAAAAGGCTCGAAGTTCGCGGGGAGGGTCTTGATGGGCTTGCCGTAGTGGGTCTCACCCTCGGCCTTGAGAGCGCCGAAGTCGGCGGTCTTAATGCGTACGGTGCCGGTGAACTGCTTGTTGCCGGCGACGTTCTTAACGGAACCTTCGGGGAAGGTCACGGTGTACTCGCTGTTCGCGTCAAGCGCCTCGTAGTTGATGTTGATTTTGGCGCCGTTAGCGGCGACGGTGATGTTCTCGTACTGGTGCTTGCCCGAGATGGTCGCGTTGCCGTTGTAGACGACATCCTGGTTGAACGAGAGGCTGAGGGAGCCGTCGGCGTAGCTCATGCCGTCGTTTACGAGGTTGTCGGAGGTCAGTTCGAGGGGTTCCTCGCCGGTAGGGAAGATGTAGCGCTCAACGAGGAAGTCGTTGACGTTCACCTGCTTTTTGCCGTTGGAATCGAAGCGGAACTTGACAGGGCCGGAGGAGAGGTAGTTCGTTGTCAGCTTGAACATCTTCTTGCCGGACATCTGCAAGCTCTGGGTATTTACGATTTCGCCGTTGACGATAGTGTGTACCTTGACGGTGCAGCTCGACGCGCCGCTGCCGTTGCCGATGAAGAGCGTAGCGGTCGCTGGGCCGGTTACTTCGGGCGATTCAACATATCCCCCTTCTGCGGCGGTAACGAACTGGATGCAGCGGTCGGAAGCTCCCTTGTCGGACTCGCTTGCGGGTTCAAGGTTGTTGGAGGCCGCGAGAGCCGCCACGCGCATTTTCGCCTCGCCGCTGCCGATAATCATGCCGTCGAAATTCTCGGCTTTGTTGGCTGCGTCGAACACGTTGGTGTTGGCGGTGATGTTGGCGTACTTGGCCCCGAAGGAAGCGGGAAGGGTGTTGAAGTCAGAGTAGAAGAGCACGCCCCCCTCGGTGGTCGAGAAGCTCCATACGTCCCCTTCGGTTGTCCCGAGGTCGTTCTTAGCGTCGACGCGCCAGTAGTAGGTCTTGTTGGCCTCGACCGCGGGGGTGTACTCGGTCTTGGTGAGGTTCTCTGCGACCTTGGCCATCGTCTCGGCGGTCTCGCCGATGTTGAACGAGTAGGTGACTGCGCCCCCGTAGTTCTTGGTGGCGTTCTCCCAGGTCAGGGTGAGGCCGGAAGCGATGCCGACCTTCGAGCCGTTGGCAACGGAGGGGTTGGTCGACTTCTTGGGAAGCGACGGGTCGCCGGCAGTCTCGGCGGCTACCTCGTTGGAGTAGTCTGAGAAGAGACCGTCGTTGTTGAACGCGCGGACGCGGAAAGTGTAGGCGGTCTCAGGGGTCAAGCCTGTCGCAGTGGCGGTGGTCGCGGAAGCCGCGGCGCGGGCTACCTCGGCGTAAGCGCCGTTCTCGGCCTTGGCCTCGATGATGAAGCCGTCGGTGGTGTTGCCGTTCAGTTCCCAGGTAAGTGTCGCTGAGGTCTTGTCAATCGCGGTAACGGCGAGTTTTACAGGCTTCTTGATATAGGGATAAGCGCTGTCGATGGTGAACACGTAGTTTTCGATGTTCATGTAGCCGTTGGCCGCGATCGCTGTGGCGTCGGAGGGGTCGTTGGGGTTAAGGCCGTTGGCGGTCTCCCACGCGTCAGGAATCCCGTCGTTGTCGCTGTCCTGCGGCTTCACGCCGCCGGAAATAGTGCCGGTACCCTTGTGGGGTAGGGAAGCCTCGGACGAAATACCGTTCTTAGTTCCTTCTTTGCCCCAGGTCATCAGTTCGTCGATAACGTACTGGTCTACCTCATCGCGTACGGGAAGCGAAGCGCCGACATTCGCCGCGACCCATTGAAGAGCGTCTTCCGCCGTCATCATATTGGCGATTGCGGGAATAGGCTTTTCGATTGTAACATCTTTCTCCGACTCGATCTGGTCCATAATTGGGGCGCCCGAACTTCCATTCTCCTTTGCGTGGATAACCTCGTGGATTGTTGTGGAGTTAAGCTTTTCAAGGGATTCAACCGGAGTTGATGCCCAGTCTTCGTAAACAGTCTCTCCGTTACGTATGACAGCCTTATTGCGCAACCAGCCGCGGCACTCGTCCGTTGTCAGCAGTCTGCCGTTAATTTCTCCGTCGAGATTATCGTCGTAATAGTTGCCGGCCGCGTAGAAATGGAAGGCTTCCGAGCCGCGGATGAATGGGAACACGGCGCTGTTCCAAGGTCCGCGCATAAAGTAGTTGTTTTCGATATGGGCCCATGAAGCGCCTTCGGTCTCTCCCATGATATAGCAACCGCCGTTGCCCCAGTTATAGACTACGTTGTTTACATACTGGTTAAGTCCCTTGACTTTCGGGTTGCGTGTCTTGTTTTCGATATAAAGGTTGCGGTAGAGGGTCACGCCGCCGTCGGTCTGAATCAGGCCGCCGCAGGAGTGGGACTGAAGCCCCTGTCCGATGATTGAGTTCTGTATTGTGATATTGCCCGGCTGTACGCCTTTCTTGTCCCAGCTTACAGAGAAATTCTCGTCCTGACCCCAGAATACGGAGCAATGGTCGAAAATCATATCTGTGCCATTGGCTATTCCGCATGCGTCCTTGCCGGAGTCTCCGCCTTTACCCATGCGGAAGCGCATATGGCGCACGATCAGGTTGGTCGCGCCGGAGAAGGACACGCGGTTGCCGTAGACCTGTACACCTTCGCCGGGGGCTGTCTGGCCGAGAATCGTGTTGTTCCCTTTTACGACGAGAGCCGATTTCAGTTTGATTGTGCCGGACACGTCAAAGACGATTACGCGGTTGGTGCCGCTGACGGCGTCGCGGAACGAGCCTTTGCCGGAGTCGTCGAGGTTGGTGACGTGGTAGATTTCTCCGCCGCGTCCGCCGGTCGCGAAGCGCCCGAAGCCCTCGGCTCCCGGGAAGGCGAGAAGCTGTTCATCGGCCGCGGCTCCGAAAGCGGTTGCGAGGAGGGCTGATGCCAGAAGCGCGCCTTTCAGGATTTTCTTCATAGGTAATATAGTTTTTAGGTTAAAGATACCACCGCCGAACCCGTTTTTCAGGGCGCGGCGGTGGAATTTCGGGTTTATTTCAGCTTTTGACTGAAAACATTCTTACTTCTGGATGTACTTCTTGCCACCCTTGATTACGAGACCCTTGTAGTTCTCGTCAACTTGAACGCCGAGAGTGTTGTAGATAGGAGCGTCGGCTGCGGCTGCGTCAAGCGAAACGTTTTCAATAGCGTTAAATTCGCCTACGAAGTCTACATGGTGGATGCCGAGGCATTTGTCAATACCACCAACCTGGAAAGCTGCGGTTCCGGGAATCTCGAACTTGAAAGACACCTTGTACTGACGCTTGTTTATGAGGTCGGCGTAGAGTTTGGTATATTCCTGTGCCTGGTCTTCAGCAGCGACACCGTTAATAACAGGGATTACCTTGATTTTGAGATCCTGCTCCTTGGAACGTTTTGTATCGCTGATGGCGCAAGCCCATACAACGATTTCGCAAGTGCCGTTAGTCTCGGGGAACTGGATGTAGGTGTAACCGCGGTTAGCGGAGTTGTCGTTGCGCTGGAAAGCGATAGCGCCTGCGGTGGGGATGAAATCTGCCTGGTCAGCGGCAAAATAGTCCTTGTCTTGCCATTCTGTCATCGAACCCCAGTTGGGGAACCAGATTGTGCGGGCAGGGCCTCTCGAACCCCAGCAGATGAACGGCTCGGTCTTGTCGAGGGGAGTTTTTTCCTGGGTCTCGACATCCGTGTTGAAGTAGTTGCCTTCTGCATCAGGTGCGTAGGTCAGACCGTCAGCGAGGGAGATTACGAGGTTCTCGCATCCGGCAGCGGCGCGCCATTTCTTGGCACCGTCTTCCTCGTAGGACTCAACGAGCATCTGGGCATCTGTGTTAACTGTAGTACCGGCCTTGTCAACGAAGTCGTAGTTGCCGCTGTCGGAGTCTTTCAGATACTTACAATAACTTGGGTTGTTGGTGAAGTCATAGCCGACAGTTTCAGCCTGTACGCCTGCTGCTGTTAAGAGCAGCGCGCTGAGAGTAAAAATCTTCTTCATTTGGTAGAAGTTTAATGGTTAGTGATTGGTTTTGATTATTTTCTTTTATATGTCCGGGGGATGCGGGACACCCCCCGGACTATTCTTTTATAGAGAAGTGGAGGGGCCGGGATAACCGGGAAGCTGCGTCATACGCGGGTTGTCAATCATAACATGGCCGGCGCTCTTGGCGGGCAGCGGCGACAGTTCTGTCTGGTTCTTCTTGTAGCCATAGAAGATGCTCACAGGACCGTCAATCCAATCAGGATATACACCTCGGTCTTCAACGTTTTCCTGACGACCGGTGTGTTTCGAAACTACATTTAGCCCGGCGATCATCTTGCAATTGATATTGATATTGCAAAGATAGTTGCGCGAGTTCTTGTTATAGGTCGAACCGAAGCGCTCAAACATACGGCAGGGATACCAACCGTCGCCCCATTCCATCCCGTGAGCCGCAACTATATCCTTAACATCCTTAATGAACTTAGTCTTATTGTTGGGGCGCGGGTTGATGCTGAGTTTGGCTACTTCGTCGGGATCCGTAATGTCGATGTAGGGAACCGTCAGGAAATCATCCTTGTACTCCTGGCTGTTCAACGAGTACTTATAAATACGATATTGCGGTATGTCGGCATATATTCCGGCGTGGTCGGAGAGATCCTTGAGAGCCTGTTTACATTCTGTGATATGTTCGTCAAGCAGGTTTGTGCGAATCAGGTCGGTACGGAGGAGGAACTCGTCGGCAAACTCCCATTTACGCTCCTGAATGACAGCCTCAAGAAAATCCTGTTCGCCGGTAGGAATGGGAAGATGGCCTACTCCGGCGCGGTCGCGAACCTGCTGAAGGGCGTTGATTGCTTCCGAGTTTGCGCCATGGTGCAGGTAATTCTGCGTTTCGGCATACATCAGGAGGATGTCTGCATAGCGAAGCATAGGTATGTCCATATTTCGTTCCGCCGCTTCTTGCGGTGCCACTGCCCACTGAATGCGGAACTTTCCACCCATAAGCGACGAGAACTGTGTGCCCACGTGGATCCAAACGGGATTCTGGTCATTCCCGGCATTGGTGATAGTGTAGTTGGCGATGGAAACATCTCGACGGACATCCTTCGGGTCGAAGGAGAGATAGTAGGTCGGCAGTTTCACCTGCATAGCCTTTCTTTCTCCATAGGCGCTGGGCTTGCACGAACCCGGCTGGCTGTAAACTCCGAACGCGCTGTTGGTAGTCGGGCCAAGGCATGCGAGCTGCCACATCATCTCCTGGGAAGAGACGTTGTATTCGCGCTTGCAGTAGGAGGAGAAGAGGTACTGGAAGCCTGACATTCCGTTGGGGCCTGTCGTTATCAGGGAGTGCTCGTTGTTGAGGGCCTTGGCGAGCGCTCGGTCTGCGATTCCATAAATTTCGTCAACTCTCGCGGGGTCGGGCCTGCGGTCAAGTTTCAGTGTCGAGGGGTCGTTGGTCTTGAGGTCCCAGCGCAGCGAGTAACCGGCTGCATGGAGGCAGATTCGGGCGAGAATGCCGTAACCGGCCTGGCGGGTCAGGCGCTCGGGCGCTATGCCGTATCCGCTCTGGCTCCAAAGGGGAAGGTATTCGACGTTTTCCTCCATCTCTTTGATGATACGGTCATAGATTTCGTCGCGGCTGGTGCGAGTCGGATAGAATGTTTCGGGATCGTTGGGGTCGAGGTCGACCTGGGCTTTAAAGCGCGCCGGGCAATCACCGAACACACGGATGATGTTGTGGTAGCAGTAAGCGCGGATGAAGTACAGCTCTGCCATCAGAGCCTTGCGCTTATCCGAATCGGGTAGCTTGGTTATGTTCTTCAAGCCTACGTTTGTGGCCTCGATGATTCTGTATCCCTCGCTCCATATGCGTGATAACGTAGCAGGGAGTATAGGATCGAAGTCGTAGTTGCCTAACAGCCATCTTGAGTCTGTCGGCCCTTCCGGAGTAGGCAGAGTGATGGTCTCGCCGGAATTAAGTTGATAGTAGTTCTCGTCGTGGATTAGCCCGCGGTAGCATCCGCGGACGAAAAGCTCGGCGGAGTACTCATCCTTGAACGCGTAGTCGAGGTCCTCGGAGGTGTATGATTTCAGCTCAAGGTCGTCCTCGCAGGAGCTGAGAGCCGCTGCTCCGCCTAAAGCGAGCGCGGTAACGGCAACCGAGCCTATGATTTTGGAATATATCTTGTTGAAGTGCATATTTGTTGCGACTGACAGGGGTTAGAAAGAAAGGTTAACGCCTAACACATAGCTGCGGGAGAGGGGATATGCCGAGCTGTCATAGCCGGGCGTGCAGACTACGTTGTCATTCTTCGATGATACGTCGGGGTTGTAGCCCGAATACCCGGTGAGGGTGGCGAGGTTGTTGGCGGTGAAGTAGACGCGCAGGGAGTTCACGTAGAATTTCTGAGTCCACTTCTGCGGCAGGGTATAGCCGAGTGTAACCTGGGCGAGACGAAGGTAAGAGCCATCTTCTACATAGTAGGAAGAGGGATAGGTGATTGTATTGGAGTTCGTGGTCGAAAGGCTCCAGGTGCGTCCGGCTTCGTTGGGGTTGAGCTGGCGCAGACGCTCAAGAGATGTTGTCTTCTGGCCGGTGAGCGGGTCAACCATGCGGTAATAGCTGTCGTAAACCTTCTGAGTTACGTTCTCGAAAGGTGCGTACGGGGCCATAGAGTGAGCGGTGGCATTGTAAATGTCGTTGCCCCAGGCGAATTTCAGGAAGACGGTGAGGTCGATGCCTTTCCAGGAGAAAGTGTTGTTGAAACCGCCGATTCCTTTCGGGGTACCGTTACCGATTTTCTGAAGTTTGCGGGTGAACTGGGTTCCGTCCTCGTTATCGGCCGCGAACTTTATGTCGCCGGGCTGGGGTGTACCCTGATATGGCTTCACTACACCATCTTTGAGCGTCAGGGTGCCGTCCTCGCCTTGGATAAAGTCGTCGGTTGTGTAGACACCTTCATATTTGTAGCCGTACATATCGCCTACTGAATGGCCTACGACAGCGTAGTATGTGACCGTTCCACTTCTGTTGCCGCCGGCGGAGAAGGTCTTCTGCTGCTGCTCGCCCTCGAGCTTGATAACCTTGTTGCGGTTGAACGAGAGGTTGAGGGTTGAAGTCCACATAAAGCCGTGGGTATGGATGTTGACCGTGTTGAGGGAGATTTCCCAGCCGCGGTTGCGCATCTTGCCGACGTTCTGGAACTGCTGCGTGTAACCTGTGGTATTGGGAATAGTGCAGAGCATCAGCATATCGGAAATCTGGTTGTTATACCACTCGACTGTCAGGTTGATGCGGTTGTTGAACATACCGAGGTCGAGACCCACGTTGGTAGCGTGGAGGGTCTCCCATTTCAGGTCGGGGTTGGCGAGCTTCGTGCCGAGGATGAACGCCGGGGTGAGCTCGTCGTTGTTCATCGGGTAAACCGTCTGGTTGACAAGCTGCGAGTACATGAACGAGTCAACATTGTTGTTACCCGTCACACCGTAACCGGCGCGGAGCTTGAGGTTGTTGATGATGTTGGAGATGCTGTTTTCAAGCCAGAACTTCTCCTGCGAGATACGCCAGGCTGCGGAAGCCGAGGGGAAGTAGCCCCACTTGTGGCCCTTGCCGAACTTGGAGGAACCGTCGGCGCGGAACGTGGCGGTCAGAAGATAGCGGTCGTCGAAGCTGTAATTGGCGCGGGCGAAGAAGGAGAGCATTTTGCCGTTGCTGTGGCCGGATGTCTTTTCCGAAACCTCGCCTTTGCTGATGTCGTCAAGTCCGTGGTTGGGGCGGGCGAACTTTTTAAGCTTTATGCTGTTCTTCTCGCTTTCGGAGTAGGAGTATTCCTGGCCGAGCATGATGTTTAGGTCATGCTTCTTGTTGAAAGTATGTTTCCAGTTAAGGGTGTTCGTGACGTGCCAGTTAAATCCTTCGGAGTTGTCGATGCTGCCGGTCATACCTGTATTGGCGGGATCGGTCAGGTATGTCAGACCGTCCTCCCCGGCGAAGGATTTCCCTTTACCCCAGGAGGTAGTGTAGTTGACGGCGGTGCGCCATACGAAGTCTTTCAGGAAGTCAATCGAGACGCCTCCGTTAACTTCGAAGCGGCGGCTGCGCTTCTCGGTCGTGGCTGCGCGGTTCTGTACCAGCGGGTTGGAGATGTCATAGTAGGAGTCCTGCTGCTTGAAGTCAATCGAAGTGTGGGTGTTGAGCATTTCGTCGCGGGTGAAACGCGTGCCGCCGTTGATAGGCTGCAGGAGCACGCTCTTCATACCATCGTATTTCCCTCCGCCGTGAACGGTGTTCTGATAGAAGAAGGTGGAGAAGTCAAACTTGATGTGGGGGAAGAGCTGGGCGTTGATTTTAGCGCGGATTGAGTTACGCTTGTAGTCGTGGTTGGCGAGAAGGCCGTCCTGGTCGTTATGGTTGTAAGTTACGAGGGCCTGGACCTTCTCGTTGCCGGTAGAGATGCTGACGTTGTGGTTCTGGGTGAATGCGTGGCCGCCGAAGGCTTCGTCCTGCCAGTCAAGGGCGTAAGCGTTGCTGTAACGGTCTGTGATACGGTTCCAGGCACCGGTGAAATAGTCGGGGTCCTCGGTGTCAATGCCGGACTCGAAGAAAGCCACATAGTTGTCGCGCTTGCCCTGCATTTCGTTGAACTCATACTGGTAACGGGCGAAGTCGAGAGGGGAGGAAACCATGTCGAGCTTTTTGCCGAGCTTGTCCCAGGAGAAGAAGGCGTTGTAGTCTACCTTCGTCTTCCCCTTGGCGGCTGACTTGGTGGTAATCACGATGATGCCATTGGAGCCGCGTGCACCGTAGATGGCGGTCGAGGAGGCATCCTTCAGCACGTCGATGGTCTCGATGTCGTTGATGTCGATGTTGGTCAGCGCGTCGCTCATCGCGAAACCGTCGACGATGTAGAGCGGTTCTGTGCCCTGGGTAAGGGAGGCACCGCCGCGGACGGTGACGTTCAGCCCTGCGCCGGGGGCGCCGCTGGTCGATACGATGTTTAGACCGGCGGCCTTGCCCTGGAGGGCTGCCGCGGCGCTCGAGACCGGAACCTTGGCCAGGTCTGAGCCTGATACCGAGGAGACAGCGCCGGTAAGGTCTTTCTTTTTCACTGTGCCGTAACCGATGGCGACAACCTCGTCGAGCATCGTCGACGAACCGTCCATCTTGATGTCGATTCTGGTCTGGCCGTTTACTGCCACGGTCTTGGCATCGTAGCCGATATAGGAGAAAGTGAGGGAGCTTTTCGACGGGACTTTGATAGAGTAGTTACCGTCGAGGTCGGTCGATACGCCGTTGCCCGAGCCTTTCTGCATGACGGTGGCGCCCACCATGGGCTCGCCGGTTTCGTCTGTTACAGTGCCGGTAACGGTGATGTCCTGAGCATAAGCAGTAAGTGAGAAGGTTACCGCTAACAGCCATGTGAGCAGATAGCGCGTTTTCTGACTTATTTTCATACAGGCATGGTTTAGATAAAATGGTTGTTGATAATAGATTGGTCAAATCAAGTGAATCCGATGTGCTGCCGATTCGGGCGCTTCCGCGCTAAATCGTGTTAACACCGTCGGGTTAGGTATTTCGATTTACTCTCTCTTGCCGAGAGACGCTATATTTGGCGCAAAGGTAATAATTATTTCTGATATTCAGCCCCTTCGAGAGGGCCAAAAATGGAGTTTTAACGTTTCGAGGAGGCATTTGTTGACTGTCGATAAACAATATGGTTTGTTAATCAACTGAAAATTTGATTAATATAAATGGTGCCCCTCTCTCGGCAAGAGAGTGTGATGTCTGTTGACAAAACCGCCACAGTGCGCCCCTCGTTGCCTCCCGGCGCGTTGCGGCCTGAATAGCGGGCCTCGGCTGAACGCAATAAAAAAAGAGGACTCTCGGCCCCCAAGTATAAAAGGACTCAACTTTCGCAAGCTAAGGTTGAAGTGAATGAAGCGGATGGCCTCCGGCCAATAAACCCTCTCGAGGAGTCAGTAGAAACTTAAATAAAGAATAACAGGAATAGAAAAATATAGAATTTAGGATTAGATCAGGATTAGATCAGGATTAGATTGGGAGGCCCCCTATGTGGCCCGCGCGGCTGGTTCAGTCGGCGGGTCTGAAGGTCACCAGTCGGTTGTAAATGAAATTTACCATTGTGTAAAGGCCCATGCCCAGGATGGTAGCGACGGCATACCCGTCGACCCTCACCCCGGCGGCCACGGCTTCGAAACCCGAGAGGGGGGAGAAGCGCATGGAACCCCACACGAACAGCGCCTGAATGCCGTAACAGAGCCCGAATCCGAGGGCGAACCTCAAAGCCTCCCCCGCTGCCGGGCCGGAGGAGCGGAACACCCAACGGCGGTTCCAGAGGAAAGAGTTTACGAGCCCGGCAACATAGCCGACGAGGTTGGAGAGCATCTCTCCGACCCCGGCGGCTTCATGTAACAGGAAGATTACGACGAGGGTCACCAGCGTGTTCATGACGCCGACGGCGAGGAACTTGGCGAAGCGGGCCGCTTCTTTCCGGGAGGGGGTGTTTGTCATAATCGGTATGGGAAGATTGGTTGCCGCCAGCGTCAGGGCTGCTCTTTGTCGGCCGGGGCCGCGTCGTAGTGGAGCACCGGGAGCGACCAGTTCCAGCGCAGGGCGCAGGTGCGCAATATTATTATGGTGGCTCCGCAGAGCGACTGGCACGCCGTCGGCGACGCGCCCAGCGACAGCGCGCCCCAGTAGACCACGCCCCCGGCGATGCACGCCGTCGCGTAGATGTCCTTGCGGAAGAAAAGGGGCTGCACGTTAATCAGGATGTCGCGCAGAACGCCCCCGAACGAGCCGGTTATGACTCCCATGACAATCGCGACCCACATCGGATAGTCGGCGGCGATGGACTTCTGGATGCCGATCACGACGAAGAGCGCCAGTCCGAGGGTGTCGAAGAGGAACAGCATCCGGTTGTTGCTGACAAGCATCCGTCGGAAGAGGATCACCACCAGCAGCGCCCCGGCCGTGACGGCGAGATAGACCCACGTCTGCATCCAGAACGGGGGTATGTCGAGCAACAGGTCGCGGAGGGTCCCTCCGCCGATAGCCGTCACCAGCCCGACCGTGTAGGCCCCGAACCAGTCGAAGTCGCGGAAGGCGGCCAAGCGTATGCCGCTGATCGCGAACGCTACCGTCCCGATAATCTCTATTATATAAAGGAATGTCGAATCCATCTTTGCTTCTTGCCGCTCTCTCTTTGTTATTTCGCCGCTGGCAGGGACGCGGCGTGCCGCGTAATATTAAGAAAATGTTGGGGTGGAGTGAGCCGAAGGCGAGCGGTTTTTATTTTTCTTTCTGATAGAAACGGCAGACCTCCGTCAGCCCGCAGTTGAGGCAGTCGGGGCGCCTCGCCTTGCAGACGTAGCGGCCGTGGAGAATCAGCCAGTGGTGGGCGCGGGGAATGTCGGCTTCCGGGATGTTCGCGACGAGAGCCTTCTCCGTGTCGAGCGGGTTGCGCGAGCCGGTTGTCAGGCCGATGCGCTCGCTGACGCGGAAAACGTGGGTGTCAACGGCCATCGCGGCCTTGTTCCACACCACGGCGAGCATCACGTTGGCCGTCTTCCGCCCGACTCCGGGAATCTTAAGAAGGTCGTCGATGTTGTCGGGCACCTCGCCGCCGAACTCCTCGACAAGCGTCCGAGCCGCCCCTAAGAGCGAGCGGGTCTTGTTGTTGGGGTAGGAGACCGATTTAATATAGGTGAACAGCTCCTCCTCCGTCGCCCGCGCCATCGACTCCGGGGTAGGATACGCCTCGAAGAGGGGCGGCGTTACGATGTTGACGCGCTTGTCGGTGCACTGCGCCGACAGGATTACGGCTACGAGCAGGTGGAACGGAGTGTCGTAACTCAGCTCTGTCTGCGGCGAGGGCATTTCCGCCGCGAACCACTGGAGCACGCGGCGGTAACGTTCTTTGACTGTCATTCGGGGTTAAGAGGATGTCGGGGTCAGTGGGCGCTCTCGAACTCTCTCAGGAAGCGGACGTCGTTCTCCGAGAAGAGACGCAGGTCGTTGACGCGGTATTTCAGGTTGGTGATGCGCTCCACGCCCATGCCGAGGGCGAAGCCGGTGTATTCCTTCGAGTCGATGCCGCAGGCGTCGAGCACGTTGGGGTCAACCATGCCGCAGCCGAGAATCTCGACCCAGCCGGTACCCTTGCAGAAGCCGCACCCCTTGCCGCCGCACAGGTTGCAGGAAATATCCATCTCGGCCGACGGCTCGGTGAAGGGGAAGTAGCTCGGGCGGAGGCGGATTTTGGTCTCCGGGCCGAACATCTCGCGGGCGAAATAGAGCAGCGTCTGCTTCAGGTCGGCGAACGACACGTTCTTGTCGACGTAAAGCGCCTCGACCTGGTGGAAGAAGCAGTGGGCGCGGGCCGAAATCGCCTCGTTGCGGTAGACGCGTCCGGGGCAGATGATGCGGATCGGGGGCTGGGTGTGCTCCATCACGCGCGACTGCACGGAGGAGGTATGCGTGCGCAGCAGCACGTCGGGGTTGCGCTGGATGAAGAACGTGTCCTGCATATCGCGAGCGGGATGGTCCTCGGCGAAGTTCAGCGAGGAGAAAACGTGCCAGTCGTCCTCGATTTCAGGCCCCTCGGCGATATTGAAGCCCAGGCGGCGGAAGATGCCCGTGATTTCGTCGCGCACAAGCGACAGCGGGTGGCGCGTACCGAGCGGCCAGGGGGCCGGCGTGCGGGTCATGTCGGGAATCTCGGCCGCGGCCTTCCCCGCCTCCGAAGCCTCGCGGAGCGAGTTGATTTTCTCGGTGGCGAAATTCTTCAGCTCGTTGATCGCCATGCCGACAGCCTTCTTATCCTCGGCCGGGACAGCCCGGAAATCGTTCATAAGCAGGCTGACAGCCCCTTTCTTCGAGAGATATTTGATGCGGAGGGCCTCCACTTCCTCGGGAGTGGCGGCCTGGATGGCCTCGATTTCGGCCCTGAGAGCGTTTATCTTGTTAAGCATTGCTTTGAAATGTTTTTCGCTGAAATAGTTCGCTTGTCCGTCAGGCGCGGCCCGCGGCCCCGCCTCCGTTCAAACCGCAAAATTACTAAAAAACCTTCAAAATCGCCAACCTCCCCCGAAATTTCCTCGCTTTCCTCGCTTCCCGCATCGTTATGATTTTTTATTTCGTGTTAATATACGTCGAAGCGCCGGAATTGCGAGCTTTTTAAACACCTGTCCGGACTCGTGTGGCCATCTGTTGTTTTGGCTTGCTCATAACTTGCAGTCACGCATTAGAAAATCTTCTGCCTTGATAGTGACGGGCTGCCCGTTTTCATCGGCAATAACAACGCTCTCGCCAAGTTTGGCTTTACGCTCGAATAACTTACGTTGAGCAACTTGGATATTTTCGGTTATTTTATCTGAGAGGTTTATCTTTTCTTGCTCTGACATAATCTTTTAATTTCTATAAGTTTAGTATTATCAATAACTATCCCGTTTTTCACTATTGGACAAGCAACGCTGTTGTTGTCGTAAAGAGACCATAGGTCAACTATCGGCACGAATACCTCAAACAAGTTTCGCAATCCTGTCCAATAGCGACGATGGATAACATCTTTAGGTATATCGTGGCCTCCGGTTGATACCCTTTGTGCGACTCGCATCTCAGCCATTTCAGGAGACGAAAGCCAAAAGAACAGCAATATTACCTGGTAGCCTGAAGATTTAGCCCGTTCTACGAGACCCTTATAGCTTTTTGTGGCGAGTGTTGTCTCTATGGCAAAAGTTACCCGTTTTGAAAGTAGATAATCAATACGTTGCAGCATTAGTTTCCCGGCCTCGATTGCAACCTCTTCCGGGTTGAACGGTGAAAGGCCTTTGGCTATTTCATCGGCATTTACAAATTCCCGACAATCAAGCACCTCAGGCAAAACGCTCATTGACGCTGTGGTTTTCCCGGCGCCATTGCAGCCGGCAATAATGTAGAGTTTGGGAATATTCATATCGTTTCCCTGCGTGTTTATGTCTAGTTCGTATGATCCTCCGCAAAGGTAAGAATAAAATCCGAGGCGGCAATCGGGCGGCGGGGAAATCGGAGAAGATGGTGTGGAGACAAACGGAGCGTTAAGGTATTTTAAGGTGGACGGGCGGGAATGTTGCCCAGGGTGGGCGGTAACTTTGCGGTGTAATCAGAAAAACTCTCAAAAACTCTCCGAAATGAAGACTTTACGCGCCTTTCCAAGCAATTTCCCATCGTTGTTCGAGCAGCCTGCGGGCGGGGCTGCCGCGAGTAAGTATGCGGCTGTGACGGGCAACACAGATGTAACGGGTAATGAATTTGTGTCGCCGGGTGAGGCTGGTTCAGCCGGGTTCGCCGTGGGGGCGGCGGACGCGGTGCTGGTAAGCGCGGTAAAGGGGGGACGGCTTGCCGCGACAATAGAGCTGACGGGGATGAGGGATATGGCTGAACTGCTGGCCGCGGCAACGGCGGCGTTCCGCCATATCGGCGGACTGGTCACGCTGCGGCTGCGCAACCGTACGCGGGGGTTGACGGCGAACCGCGTCGTGATGCTCGGCCGCGTCGCGATGCCATTCCCGTTCAGGGCTGGAGGTGAAGCGGTAAGCACCGCGTCATGAAGTCGCGGGCTACGGGCCAGGGGGTGTAGACCGCGTCGCTGTTGGGGAGCAGCGGCACCGGTTTCTCGTTGAGGTCGAGGCGGACGTACAGCGCTCCCTTCTTGGAGCGGAAGAGCACCATGCGCAGGTTGGCGGCCATAGGCACGATGTCGAACCCTTTCCAGTGCAGCCCTACGGTGTCGAAATAGTTGGTCATGTAGTAGCATCCGCGGAGCCTGAGCAGCGACAGAAGGGGCATGAGGGTCTCGGCGTGGCCGAAGCGGAGCATGACCGTCGCGGGGGTATTCCCGGCGGCAGCGGCGTCGGTGGTCTCAATCAGGTCGAGCACGAGCTGCGCGGCCAGTTCGGCGGGGAGGGTCGAGAGGGTAGAGGCCGTATAGCGGAGGTAGTGGCGCAGGTTCTCGACGCTCCACATCGAGTTAAGCTCCTCGATGCTGAAAAACTTAGTCAGGTCTATGGAGCGCCCCATCGCGGGAATGCCGCGGAGGACGGTATAGGCGAGCAGCGATATTTCCCTGGCTTTCGACGATTCCATCCCGGGGTCGTTGATGAACCTTCGGGCGGGAGCTGTCGGGACGGCGGTCTCGTAGAGCATGTTGTACGGCTCCTCCCAGGCTTTCTCCCCGCGCCATTCGATATACGCCTTGTCGAGGTCGAAGGGGCGCATCAGCGGGGAGTTCTGGCGCCCGGCGGAGGTGCGGATTTCGACGTGGTTGTTGAGGCGGTCGAGCTGGTGGGTGAACTCGTACATCGACATCACGCAGCGCGGCGCGTAGGAGCTGATCGCGTTAACCTTCTGCTCGCGGAAGAGGGTGGGGAATGTGCGGAACATGCGCGAGGCGATTCCGCGCTGTTCGGCCATGCCGAGCGAGTCGAGCGCGCCCCATCGGTTGTGGGATGCCTCGGCTACCATCCTGGCCGCTTCGAGCACAGACTTGCCGAGGGGTGTTAGTTGTCCTGCGGAGTCGGCGGCGTTTAGGTGGTCGAGGAGCTTCTCAACCGAGGTCGAGGAGGACGGGAAGCGTGCGCCGTGCCTTCCGACATGGTTGATGAATACCGGGGTGAGCGAGTCGGGGGTCGCGATCAGATGTTCGGGTGTCGGGTATGGTCTGGCAGTCCCGAGGCAGTCGTCGGCGGAGTAATTGGTCTGTGTCGGATCGGCCGCACAAAGCCGCGCGGCGATTGTTATAACGATAGAAATGAGAAATATTCGGCGCATATGTGCGGATGTTTTGCTAAATTTGTGTCGTCAAAAGTAAGAAATTATGGTCACTCTTCAAAGTATTAAACAAATTATTGCTGAAAACAGTGCGGCTGAGGCTTTGGAAAAGCTGCAACCGATTATCGACGAGCTAAAAATGAGGGAGAATTTCGACTCCCGCGGCGACGCTCTCCTCGCGGTCGTACTCGCCGAGAAAGGGAAGCTGATGTGGAAGCTCGGCGACAAGGCCGAGGCGATAAGCTGCTATGAGGCTTCCGCCCAGGAAGACCCCACCGGGCCGGGTGCGTTGCTCCTGGAGCACTCCAACGGGATTATGGACTACTTCAACCCCGACCTTCTGAATCCCTGATGGTTGAACAGCGGGTCGCGTCGTTTTTCAAGAGACAAGGGCTTTCGCCCGACGGGCTGACAGCCGGGGTGGCCCTGAGCGGGGGAGCCGATTCTGTGGCGCTCCTGGCCGCTATGCGCTCTCTCGGATGGGAGTGCGCGGCGCTTCATTGCAATTTCCATCTGCGTGGCGCGGAGAGTGACCGCGACTCGCGCCATGCGGAGGAGGTCGCGGCCAGGCTCGGATGCCGCTTCGTATCGGTCGATTTCAATGTCGGCGAGCGCCGCGCCGCGACCGGGGAGTCGCTGGAAATGGCGTGCCGCGAACTACGTTACGAATGGTTCGAGCGGATTGCCGCCGAATTGGGATTAGGCTTTATCGCCATAGCCCACCATGCCGACGACCGGGAGGAAACATTCCTGATGAACGCCCTGCGCGGAACGGGGCTTAAAGGGTTGTGCGGCATCCCGGAACGGCGGGGCATCTTTGTGCGCCCGATGCTTGACTGCCCGCGTCGGGAAATAATCGAGTACCTTGACAAGGCTGGATTGGATTATGTGACCGACAGCTCGAACCTGGTCGATGACGTAAAGCGCAACAAGCTGCGCCTGAACGTCCTCCCCGCAATTCACCGCGACTTCCCCTCGGCGTCCAAAGGGCTGAGGCGCACAATGGAGAACTTGCGCTCCGATTACGACCTGCTCGCCGCGCTTGTTGACCGAGAGGGGGTTAAATATATTTTCGGAGATGAGATACGGGTCTCGGAGCTTCTTGCTGATTACGGCAGCGGGATGGGGCAAAACCTGCTGTATCGGTTTATGAAACAGGTCGCCGGGTGCGAAGGGGACCCGGATGCGTCCCTCCGGGTTGTCGCCTCGGTTTCCGAGAGTGGCCGTTACTTTGATTTCGGCCACCGCCGCTTCCTGCTCGACCGCGGAAGGCTTGTACTGCTATGCTGGGAGAGGGCCGAGGAGGACGCGGTTTCCTTTAATTTGAAGAATCTTAAAGCCGGAGAGCCGCTGGTTATCGACTTGGGGGCGAAGGCGGTTGAAGCGGAACTGCTCCCCGCTGCGGCCTTTGACCGCAATGCAGGCCCCGGGACGATTTGGCTTGACGAGGCTGCGCTTGGCGGCCAACTGACGCTCCGCCATCCCCGTATGGGGGACCGTATCGCCCCGTTTGGGATGAAGGGGACCGCACTGTTGTCGAAACTTATGAAGGATGCGAAAGTGCCTGATAACGAAAAGCCCCGCCAATGGGTGCTATTGGCGGGGGATAAGGTGCTGTGGCTGTGTGGTATCAGGTGCTCGAAGCATTACCCGGTAACCGCGGCCTCGAAGCGTGTCGTTCGATTGCGGTTTATTTCGCAGGATTAGTCAGCTTCTTGCCGTTGAGGGTGATGTTTTCAAGCACGACTTCGGGATACACGCAGGTGAAAGTCGGGTCCTGGGCCTGTGCCTTTATGTCGCGGAGCACGAAGTTGCTGACCTTGTCAGCGGGGTTCCCGGCGATGGTCCCAAAGGTCTTGCATTCGACGTCGATATTCTCCATCAGGATGTTACGGACGATTGCCGAGGGCTCCTCTCCCGAGTTTTCGAGGTCGAAGAACTGCCTCCAGGGCTTCATGTCGATGACCGTGGCGCAGGTGCCGGTAACGTTCTTTACAGTGATATTCTCGTAAATCTGATAGGTGTCGGGGCGCATTTTCAGGCGCAGGAGGGCGCATTTCGCTTCCAGGCGGCAGTTCTGCAGAAGGATATTCTTAGCGTGGACGCACTCGCTGCCCATTGTCAGCACTCCGTGAAGGTTGGGGCCGAACACGCAGTCCTCTACCAGGATGTTCTCGACGATGCCGCTTTCCATCGAGCGGTTGGCATATACGCCTTTGCCCCCCTTGATGCAGACGCCGTCGTCGTCGCAGTTGAGATAGCACCCGCGGATTGTCACGTTGCGGCACATGTCGAGGTCGAGAGCGTCGCTCGACGGGGCGCGAACCGGTTCGCGGGGAGCCTCGATACGGCAGTTCTCGATCAGCACGTTGTCACACTGGTAGAGGTGCGTCGTCCAGAAGGGGGAGTTGCGGAGGTTCACGCCCGAGAGTTTCAGCTTGTCGCACCCCCAGAGGAACACGAGGCGCGGGCGGTGTACTTCGAGGTTGGTGCAGGAACGTCCCTCCTTTTTGCGCTCGGCGCGGAGGTCCCAGAACTGCTGCCAGTATTTGAGCCCGTTGCCGTTGATTACGCCGGGGCCTGTGATTTCGAAATTGTCAACGTGGTAGGCGTTGATGAGCGCCGCGTAATAATATATGCTGCGCCCCTCCATCCGGGAGGGTATCAGGGGGAAGTTGGCGATGTCGTCAGAACCCTTTATCTCGGCGCCTTCGACGAGGTGCAGCTTGGTGCCGGGTTTGAAGAAGAGCGCCCCGGAGAGGAAGGTCCCTTTGGGGACTACAACTGTACCGCCCCCTTCGGCTTCCGCCAGGTCGATTACCGCCTGGATCGCGGCGGTCTGCACGATCGTGCTGTCCGTGCTGACGTTATAGTCGGTCAGGACGTAATCCTTGGCTTGCGTTCCGAACGCCGCGAGCGCGGCAGCCGTCGCGAGGAGGATGGATTTCTTTCTCATTCAGGTATAGGATTAGGTGATAGGATTAGGTTGTGTGAACTTATTTCAGATTATAGACTTCGGGACGCACGAACCGACGGAATCCGGGAACTTCGGCGGCCAGGCGGTCAACCGCCAGTCCGGCAACCTGTATCGCGCCCTTGATGTTGAGATGGGTGTTGTCGATTTTACCCTTGGGGCAGAACTCGTAGGTGTTTTCCGGAATCCACATGAAGAGTGCCTTAGAGCGTTCCGTGCCGAGATTCTGCACCAGCTCGTGGGTCGCGGTGTTCATGTCGACGAAGAACACAGCAAGTTCCCGGGCAACGTTCCTGGGGGCGACGATGTAGTCGCCGTGGGTGTCGACGAGGATATCCCCCTCTGCGGGATAATCTTTTTTCCCGGCCTGGAAGGATTTCTGTTTGTCGTCTGTTTCGGCGGCCGCCTGTCCGTCAGCCGCGGGAAAGTTGCGGCGGACTATGGAGTTCATCAGAATCGGGGTTGCCCCTTTCGAGCGGGCCTCGTTTACGAATTTGCGAAGGTTGTCGTCAAAGGTCGAGCCGGGATCTGTGTGGCGGTCGGCCTTGGGCTTCTCGTCGTTGTGGCCGAACTGGATTATGACGTAATCGCCGGGGCGGAGTTTCTCCATGACCTTGCCCCAGCGCCCCTCGTTGATGAAGCTCTTGCTGCTACGCCCGTTGACGGCGTGGTTGTCAACCTTTACCGGGCCTGTGAGGTACATCGGGAGCATCTGTCCCCAGCCGCGTTCCTGGTTCTCCTTGGAGAGGGGTTTGTTGGCCATGGTCGAGTCGCCGATCATGAATACGGTGACGGTGTCGTTGGCCTCGTAAGTCTGGGCAGCGGCGCAGAAGGGTAGTGCGATAGCAGCGAAAAGGGTCGGCAGGATTTTCATGATGTGAATCAGTTAAGGTTGTGTTTCCGGTGTTTTGACGGCGCGGTGGGCCGTCGTCTGTATGCCGGTGAAAAAAATTGAATGGCACTGTGGCGGTTTTCGCTCGCGAATTTACGCAAAAAACTCAATACCGACAAACCTCTTTTGCCCTATGGCGCCGTTTCGTACATATATAATATCCGTTAATAAAAACGGCACGGGACATAGTGTTAAACTTGCGTCCCCGGTGTTGGTATATTTCCGAAAAAAATGTAATTTCGCGGCTTATTAAAAGTTCATCCTATGGGAGGTTTTTTTGGCGCTGTTTCGCGCAGGCCTTGTGCAAATGAGGTTTTCTATGGTACAGATTATAATTCCCATCTTGGCACCAAACGTGCCGGAATGGTCACTTTCGACCGGGAATTAGGGTTTAATCGCAAGATTCACAGTATCGAACGTGACTATTTCCGTTCAAAATTCGAAGACGAGCTTGACGGCTTCCGCGGCAATACCGGCATCGGAGTGATCAGCGACACTGATCCGCAGCCCATACTCGTCAACTCTCATCTCGGCCGTTACGCGGTAGCCACCGTTGCCAAAATCGGCAACCTCCGCGCGCTCGCCGACGAGCTTCTTGAGCAGAAAATGCACCTGAGCGAACTGTCGGCAAACAATATCAACCAGACCGAGGTAGTGGCCCTGATGATAAACATGGGGGCGGATTTTGTCGAGGGTATCAATCTCGTTTTCAGTAAAATCGAGGGGTCTTGTTCGATGATTGTCCTGACTGAGGACGGCATCATCGTGGCCCGCGACTATCTCGGACGCACTCCTATCGTTATCGGACGCAATGATGACGGTTATGCTGTAACGGGCGAGAGTGGCGCGTTTGAGAATCTCGGATATGCCGTTGTCCGCGATCTCGGACCCGGCGAAATCGTTCGCCTGCGTTCCGACGGCATGGAGGTGCTTCAGGAACCTGCGGGCCGGGAGCAGATTTGTTCTTTCCTTTGGGTTTATTACGGCTTCCCCACCAGTACTTACGACGGCATCAACGTGGAGGCGATGCGCGAGGCGGTCGGTAAGGCTATGGGTCGCAAGGACCAGACCGAGGCCGACAGTGTTTGCGGTATCCCCGATTCCGGAGTCGGATGCGCTCTCGGTTACGCGGAAGGTCACGGGGTGCCTTATCGTCGCGCGGTGCTCAAATACACCCCCACATGGCCCCGCAGCTTTACCCCCGGCAACCAGTCGCGCCGCGATCTCGTTGCCCGCATGAAGCTGATTCCGAACGCCGCGCTGCTAAAAGGCCAGCGAGTTGTGTTCTGCGACGACTCGATTGTGCGCGGAACCCAGCTCCGCGACAACGTCAAGACTTTCTTCGATGCCGGCGCGACCGAGGTGCATGCCCGCATATCCTGCCCGCCGCTTGTCTACGGATGCCCTTTCATCGGCTTCACGTCGTCGAAAAGCGACCTCGAACTTATCACCCGCCGTATAATCCAGGATTTCGAGGGGGACCATGCCGCCAAGCTCGACCAATACTCGACAGTCGGTACCCCCGAATATGAGCGGATGGTCAAGGAGATTGCCCGCCAGTTGGGCCTGAGCACATTGCAGTTCAATACGATGGAGGATCTCATCGCGTCAATCGGCCTTCCTAAGGAACGGGTCTGCACCCACTGCTTCGACGGCAGCAGTTGCCATCCCTGCCAGGCCTACCGCAAAACAAATAACAAATAGGGCGCCGTCATAACGGCGCTTTCGGGCGCCTGGGACCGCTCGTTATATATTGCGTGTCGGTTTTTGGGTTATTTTGCGAAAAATGGTTAACTTTGCCGGAAATTGCAAACCTGATCTAAAACCGTATTCACTTTTTTCTAATGACCCGAAGTAGGATTCACTATCTGCTCGCGGCGGCTGTTCCGGCTGTAGCGGCGCTGGCTGCTTGTAAATCAGAGTCAACCGCTATCGACCGCGTTGCTCTGCTTGAACGCAACAATCCGAGAATCACAGAAATCGACACCCTGGCATCGCTGACTGTCGGCAACGGCGGTTTCGCGTTCACGGTTGACGTGACCGGCCTTCAGACCTTCCCGGAACTGTACAGCAAGGGTGTGCCCCTGGGGACGCAGAGCCATTGGGGCTGGCACTCTTTCCCGAATCCCGAGAAATTCACCCATGACGAAACGCTCAAGGATTACGATTTCGGGCGCGGCCGCCAGGAACCTTATTCGGTGCAGTTCAACGAGGCTGGGCGCAACAAGGATGCCGCCAACTGGTACCGCGTGAATCCTCACCGCCTACATCTCGGTGCCCTCGGGTTCGCCGACCTCGATACCTCCCGCGTCAACAACATAGACCAGACCCTCGACCTGATGAAGGGGGAAATCCGTTCCAACTTCGCCGTCGACGGCAAGCCGGTATCGGTAAGCACCACCTGCCATCCCGACGCGGACATGGTAGCCGCGAGCATCTCCTCCGAGGCGCTTCTGCCTGTACGTCTGCGCCTGCCGTACCCGACCGGGGGGCATAGCGATGATGCGTGTGCCTGGGACAAGGACTCGCTCCACACCACGGAAATTCTGGAGGCTGATGCCAGCCACGCGCTGATTCGCCATAACCTCGATTCAACTTCCTATTACATCAACCTCGCATACACCAACGCCGCGGTTCCGCAGCTTACGGGAGCTAATGCCGTGACGGTCATTCCGACCGCGAAGGAGTGGACGATAACCGCAACATTCTCACCCGAAAAGCCGGTCTCTGCCGCCCCCTCCGCGAAGGAGACCGCCGAGGCATCAGCCGAATATTGGACCAATTTCTGGAACAAGGGGGGGGTGGTCGACTTCAGCCATTGCACCGATCCCCGCGCCAAGGAGCTGGAACGCAGAGTCGTTCTGTCGCAGTATCTTCTCGCGACACAATGCGCGGCCCCGACCCCTCCGCAGGAAACGGGCCTGACATATAACTCCTGGTTCGGGAAGTTCCATCTGGAAATGATCTGGTGGCACCAGGCGCAGTTCGCCCTTTACGGCCACGAAGACCTTCTCGCCCGCACTCTCCCCTGGTATGAGTCTGTGGCACCCGTCGCCGCCGAAATCGCCGGCCGCCAGGGATTCGAGGGGCTTCGCTGGATGAAGATGACCGACCCCTCCGGGACTGAAGCCCCCTCCAAAGTCGGCTCGTTCCTGATCTGGCAGCAGCCTCATCTGATTTATCTCGCCGAGCTGCTTTACCGCGCCAACCCGACGGATTCCGTAATCAACAAGTATTACGACCTCGTGCAGGGAACCGCCAAATTCATGACCTCTTTCGCCGAATACGACGGCATGGGTAACCGCTACGTTCTCCGCGGCGCTATCCCGGCCCAGGAAACTCTCCGCGCCGCTGAGACGGTAAACCCGCCTTTCGAGCTGTCTTACTGGCATTTCGCACTTTCGACCGCGCAGAAGTGGCGCGAGCGCAAGGGTGAGGGGCGCAATCTCGAATGGGATGAGATAATCGACAAGATGTCGCCTCTCGCGGCCCAGGATTCCCTCTATCTCGCCGCAGAAACCGCTCTCGACACCTACAAGGATACCCGCTTTACCTCCGACCATATGGCCGTTCTGGCCGCTCTCGGCGTGCTCCCGAAGTCGCCCCTGGTGCGCGAGGACTTGATGCTGAATACTTTTGACTGGATTTATGACAACTGGCAGTGGGGCCGCACCTGGGGCTGGGACTATCCCACGACCGCTATGAACGCCGTTCGTCTGGGACAGCCCGAACGCGCCCTTAACGCCCTTCTGATGGACAAGCGCACCAACACCTATCTTCCCAACGGCCACAACTATCAGGACAAGCGTCTCCGCTGCTATCTGCCGGGTAACGGCGGACTGCTGACGGCTGTCGCCCTGATGACCGCAGGATGGGACGGATGCGAGGAGAAGAATCCCGGCTTCCCCAAAGATGGCACATGGGATGTGCGCTGGGAGGGTATCAAGCCCCTTCCCTGATTCCGCTCCAAGGGTCCTCTCTCCCCGTATTGTCTATTCAAACCATTGAAAATCACGGCTGATGAAACAATTCAGTTGCAAATACGTCATATCTGCCGCCACGGGGATTCTGTTCTCCGCGGCGGTTTTTGCCGCTCCTGCTCCCCGCGAGCTGCATTACCGGCCTGACGGCGGAAGCTCTGTCGTGGCGATGAACGGCAAGGTGAAATTCAACAGAGCCCTTTACGGCGCTCATTCCGGGTTCAGAATGGAGTGTAGCGACATGCCCGAATTCGGCATCTACCTGCCGAGAATGGGTGGCAACCTGAGGCTTACCCTCCCGAAAGGTGACTGCGCGGCCCGCTATACCCCCGGACGGATGGACTATTCCCAGGGGGGCGTCGAGGTCGAGGCGCAGGTGCTCCGCTCGGATGACGCGGCTCTATGGGCGCTTCGTAACACGACCGACAAACCGGTTTCCGTGGGCTTCCGTTTCGGCGGTGTCGCCGAGAAGAAATTCTGGCGCGAAGGCGATCTCGGCGTTGACGATCCAACCTGCTTTGACCTGAAGCCGGAATACTGCAAGGGGAACACCTTCGCGGTCAGCGGAGATACCATCCGGGTAGGCTACGGGGCGAAAGAGCGCAAGACGCTGACGATTGTAGCTCCCGTGAAGGATTTGAAAGTTAACGAGTTGCCGGCAATAGAGGGTGTTATAGAGATTCCCGTGGGAGAGACGCGCCGCATAGCGCTGTTCCCTCCGACGTCAAAAGCCGCCGTGCGTAATGCCGCTGAGCTGATGGAAAAAGCTGAGGCAGAGCGTTCGGAACTCGCGTCGGGCTTCGGTATGTCAACTCCCGACCCGTGGCTTAACCCGCTTGGCGGAGCGCTCGCCGTGGCCGCCGACGGAATATGGAGCGGGCAGGCGTGGCTTCATGGCGCTATCGGGTGGCGCACGCCGCACCTTGGCTGGCGCGGGGCCTATGTCGGCGACGCGATTGGCTGGCACGACCGCGCCCGTACCCACTTCAACACCTACGCTTCCAACCAGGTGACGACCATTCCGCCGGTGTTGCCACAGCCCAACCAGGACTCCGTGCTGAATCTTGCGAGAGCCGAAAAACGGTGGGGCACATCGTTTTACAGCGATGGATATATCTGCCGGCGCCCCGGAAAGATGGAGGAGATGTCGCATTACGATATGAATATGGTTTACGCTGACGCTCTGCTCCGCCATTTCCGCCACACGGGCGACACTGCCGCGATGCGCGCCTTCTGGCCCGTCATAAAGCGTCATCTTGCTTGGGAAAAACGTAATTTCGACCCTGACGGCGACCATCTTTACGACGCGTATTGCTGCATTTGGGCCAGTGACGCGCTGTATTATAACGGGGGCGCCGTAACCCATTCCTCGGCATACAACCATTTCGCCAACAAGCTCGCGGCGGAAATTGCCGAAACGATAGGGGAGGACCCGACACCTTACCTCGATGAGGCGGAGGGGATAGGGAAAGCCATAGAATCGGTGCTTTGGCTTGGCGACAAAGGGCATTGGGCAGAGTACAAGGACCTTATGGGGCTGCAACGCGTTCACGACAACGCCGCGTTGTGGACTATCTACCACGCGATTGACTCCGAGGTTGCCGACCCGTTGAAAAACTATGCCGCTACCTGCTATGTCGACAGTTGCATACCGCATATCCCCGTGATGACCGACCGGGACGGCACCGAATATTATACTATTTCCACTACCAACTGGAAACCTTACTCCTGGAGTATCAACAACGTCGCCATTGCCGAGGTAATGCATACGGCTCTGGCCTACTGGCAGGCCGGTCGGCCCGAAGAGGCGTACCGACTGATGAAGGGTGTCATGATGGATAACATGTACACCGGGGCTTCCCCCTTGAATTTCGGGCAGATCAGCCATTTCGATGCCGAGCGCAATGAATGTTACCGCGACTTCGCGGACCCCATCGGGGTATGGAGCCGCGCTCTGACCGAGGGGCTTTGGGGTATCCGCCCCGACTTGCTTAAGAAGCAGGTCGAACTCATTCCCGGCTTCCCTGTCGACTGGAACGAAGCTTCCGTATCCCTCCCCGATATCGCGTACAGCTTCAAACGCAGCGCCGATACGGTGGCATACAATATCGAGAACCGCTATCCGGCGGGTACGTCTGTCAGAATGGTACTTCCTGGTGTCGGAGTGAAGTCGGTGACGGTCAACGGCAAGCCTGTCGAGTTTGCCTGCGTTGCCAATTCGGTAGGCTTTCCCCGCATAGAGTTTGTCGCCGGTGACGCGCCGCGGCTTGACGTAAGGCTTGTAACCGGTGAGGCTCCGAAATTCACGGCTACCGGGAAGACCCGCCGGGAAGGAGCTGTGAAGTTCGAAGAATACGCCGGGGGAAACCTCGCGTACTGGAAGCCCGAAGTCGCCTCAATGGAGCGTCCGCGTTTCGCCGAGAACGGTTTCGGCAATATTGTACCGAAGAAGTGCGAGACGGTTGATATATCAAAGAGTTACAACTCCAACGTCTCCGATATTTTCAAGAACGAGTATCTGTCGCCGAGGCCCGCGGTTACTACGCTCCAGATTCCCAAACAGGGGATAGGGGAGTGGTGCCATCCGAAGCTCACGGCTGAGATTAACGATTCCCTGCTCCGCGAGGTGCTGAAAGCCAACAAGGGGATTCTTCGTACTGAAATAGGGATTCCGTTCCGTATGGCTTCCGAGGGACGCAACGTGATGTTCACCTCTTTATGGGATAACTTCCCCGATTCAGCGTCGGTAAAGCTGTCGGGGAAGGCGTCGAACATTTATGTCGTGCTCGCAGGAACCACCAACCATATGCAGACCGACATCGAGAACGGAATACTCCGCGTCAGATATGCCGACGGCGGTTGTTCTGAGCAGCCGCTGGTGAACCCCGACAACTGGGCTCCGATCGAGCAGGATTTCTATTATGACGGTTACGCTTTCGCCCTCAAGCCCGGACAGCTTCCTCCGTACCGGCTCCATCTGATGAGCGGAAAGGTGAGCCGCAATCTGAGCGAGGAGCTGCGTATGCTGCGCAAGAGCGGCAAGCTGCTTGACGGGGGTACCGGGGAGCCGGAGCGCGCGATACATGGCGGAGCGGGCGTTGTTCTTGACATACCCGCGGACCCGAAGCGCAAGCTCGCGTCGCTTGAGGTAGTTACCCGGTCGAATGATGTTATTGTCGGACTTATGGCTGTCACTCTCCAGCGCCCCTGATTATGAAACATCTGAAATCAAAATATCTGTTTTGCGCCCTTCTGGGCGCATCCATCGCGGCATCTGCCGCGGCTCCGACCGACTGGCATGAACCGACTGTCGAGAACCGGCCATTCGTCCGCTGGTGGTGGCTCGGCAGCGCCGTCGACCCCGAGGGGCTGACCTACAATCTGGAAGAGTTTGCCGCCAAAGGTCTCGGCGGCGTCGAAATCACCCCGATTTACGGTGTCAAGGGGAACGAGGCCAACGACATACCGTATCTGTCTGACAAGTGGATGGAAATGCTTACCCATACCACCCGCGAGGCTGACCGTCTCGGGCTCCAGGTCGACATGAACAACGGGACCGGCTGGCCTTTCGGGGGCCCTGACGTGACGACCGATTTCAGCGCCCGAAAGCGCGTTGTCGAGCGATTTTCGGTCGAAGGTGGGAAGAAGATCAAACTGAATATCATCCCCTCCGATGCCAAGCAGCGCCCGGTGGCTCGCTTGCAACGGGTTGTCGCCGTTTCAGACAAAGGGAAGCGGCTGAACCTTACGGACAAAGTGAAAAACGACTCCGTCCTTGACTGCAAGCTCCCGAAGGGGGGATGGGAAATCTACGCCGTTTTCAGCGGCCGGACTTTCCAGAAAGTGAAGCGCGCGGCTCCCGGCGGCGAAGGACTTGTACTCAACCATTACGACAGCATAGCGGTAAAGCGCTACCTCGGCAAATTCGACCGGGCTTTCGCCAAAAGCGGCGCGCCTGTGCCCGACAGTTTCTTTAACGACAGCTACGAGGTCTACGGTTCCGACTGGGCCGACAACATATTTGAGGAGTTCGCGGCTGACCACGGTTACCTGCTCGAGGACTACATACCTGAATTTGCCAACGAAAAGGACACTTCGGATATCCGCCGCAGGGTTGTGCGCGACTATCGGTTCACGCTCGCCCGCATGCTCGAAGATAATTTTACCCGACCCTGGATTGAGTGGGCGCATGCCAAAGGGGCCCGAATCCGCAACCAGTCGCACGGGTCGCCCGCCAATATAATCGACATTTACGCAGATGTCGATATTCCGGAGTGTGAGTCTTTCGGACAGACGGACTTCGACATACCCGGGCTTGTGCGCAACGGGGACTCCCGTCCGAGCGACGCCGATCCGGCGGTGCTGAAATTCGCATCCTCCGCCGCGCATCTGACCGGGAAGCGGCTGACATCTTCCGAGACCCTTACCTGGCTCACGGAACATTTCCATATGTCGCTTGCCCGCTGCAAACCCGAACTCGACCAGATGCTCTGTTCGGGCGTTAACCACGTTTATTTCCATGGAGCGCCTTACTCCCCGAAGGGGGTGGAGTTCCCGGGTTGGATGTTCTATGCGTCAATCAACATGTCGCCGACAAACTCGATATGGAAGGATGCGGGAGGTCTTATGAAATACCTTGAACGAACCCAGGCGTTTCTTTCCGCGGGTGAACCCGACAACGACTTCCTGCTGTATTTCCCGATCGAGGATGTATGGTACGCTCAGACCGGCAATCCCTATCTGATGTTCGACATACATAAGATGGACCGCCGCATGCCTGACGTGAAGCGGGCCGTCAACGAGATTATTTCGGCGGGATATGATTGCGATTATATCTCGGACCGCTTTGTCGAAACCCTGACTGTCGATTCTGACGGACGCCTCCGCACGGAAGGGGGAACGGTTTACCGCGGGCTTGTTGTTCCTGATGCGAAACTGATGGAGCCTCGGATTGTTGATAAGCTGGCCGGACTCGCCTCGCAGGGCGCGTCGGTCGTTTTTGCCGGAGGGATGCCGTCGGATGTTCCCGGCCTGTCGCGGCTTGAAGCCCGTCGCGGGGAGATGGCGACCGCGCTGGAGCGGCTGAAGGATGCCAAGGGTGTTATTGTGGCCCCGAACATAACCGAGGGGTTGTCGCGTGTCGGTGTCGCGCCCGAACGTATGCGTCGCGACGCGGGCCTGCGCATGGTGCGCCGCAAGAACGAGGCCGGAGGCCATAACTATTTTATAGCCAATCTTTCCGACAAGGAGGTAAATGGCTTTATGCCGTTGGCTCATTCCGCCGGCTCTGCCATTATTTTCGACCCCCTGACAGGCTTGAAAGGACGTGCGGAGGCTACGACGGATAATTCCGGCTGTTACCGGGTCCGTATGCAGCTTGCGCCGGGAGAGTCACTGTTGTTAAAGACCTTCCCCGGCGAAGCGGATGCCGAGGCTTGGAAATATGTCGAACGAAAAGGTGACCCGATGGAAATCGGCCGGGGATGGAGTATCTCATTCCCCGAATCGGAGCCTCCCATCGATGGAACTTTCAAGACTGACACCCTGACGCAATGGTGCGCGCTTCCGGATTCCCTGGCGAGCGTGAATGTAGCGACTGGCCGTTACACCGTTAAATTCAACCTCGACAATCCGGCGGATGCCGATGACTGGGAGCTCGACCTCGGCGATGTCCGCGAGTCGGCGAGAGTCAAGGTCAATGGCCGTGAGGCGCCGACGGTGTGGTCGGTTCCTTTCCGAGTCCGTATCGGAGAGCTCCTGCTGCCCGGAGAGAATCAGCTTGAAATCGATGTGACTAACCTCCAGGCCAACAGAATCGCCGACTATGAACGCCGCGGAATCGAATGGCGCAAATTCAAGGACGCGAATATCGCCTCGGTGACGAACGCCAGGAAGTTTGATTTCGGAACGTGGCCCGTGGCTCCCTCCGGGCTTAATTCCAAAGTCACCCTTACCCCGCTCTATCTCTCGGGAAGAAGCGGAAAGTAATTCCCTCTAAAAAATAACCTAAACCAATCATAATCATGAAGAAAACGATGCTCGCCTTGCTGGGTGCCCTCTGTCTCTTGCCTGCCGGAGCGGCTGAACAGCTCCCTCCCCGCGAACAGACACTCAAAACCCTCGTCAAGGTTAACGACCACTATCTCAAGAAACATCCCGACCCGGGAGTGACAATCCCCTACTATTCCCGCAAAAAGGTCTATGAGGCCAATATCTGGACCCGCGGCGTCTATTTCGAGGGACTTATGGCGCTCTATTCGATTTATCCCGACAACCGCTACTACGATTACGCCTACGATTGGGGCGAGAAGCATAACTGGGGTTTCCGCCGCGACGACACCACGACCCGCAACGCCGACAACTATTGCGCCGGACAGACCTATGTCGACCTTTACCGCCTCACTCCCGAGCCCAAGATGCTGACTAAGACCAAGGCCAACATGAACATGCTCATCAACACTCCCCAGGTAGACGACTGGACCTGGATCGACGCGATACAGATGGGGATGCCTCTGCTGGCTAAGATGGGGCATGATACCGGCGACCGCCGCTATTACGAAAAGGCATGGGATATGTACAACTGGTCGCGTAACACCCTTGCCGGAGGCCTTTACAACGAGAAAGAGGGCTTGTGGTGGCGCGACAAGGATTTCGTGCCCCCTTACAAGGAGCCTAACGGGAAGAACTGCTATTGGAGCCGCGGCAACGGATGGGTTGTCGCAGCGCTCGTCAAGGTGCTCGAGGAGAGCCCTGCCGACGACCCCCACCGCGCCGCGTATATCAAGGACCTCAAGGCTATGTGTGAGGCTCTCGTCAAGTGTCAGCGCGAGGACGGTTTCTGGAATGTCTCGCTCCACGATCCGGACCACTTCGGCGGCAAGGAGGTTACCGGCACCGCGCTCTTCGTCTATGGTATGGCGTGGGGTATCAACAACGGCATCCTTGACCGGGAAAAATACCTCCCCGTAGTAACCAAGGCCTGGAACGCCATAGTCAACGACGCGATACATCCCGACGGTTACATAGGCTTCGTTCAGGGAACCGGCAAGGAGCCCAAGGACGGCCAGCCTGTAGCTTACGATTCCAAGCCCGACTTCGACGATTACGGCACCGGCTGCGTCCTCCTCGCCGGTACCGAGGTCTACAAACTCAAATAATTGCAGTCAATTAACTGCCATTTACGAATTTAGCGAAAGAGGATTAATTTTAGTCATATTCACCTCTGCTTTAAAGCCGCGTCTTAAATTTTTAAGTCGCGGCTTTTTATTCTCGGATAATAATTGTATATTTGCGGCTGATTCGGATTGATTCCGAATCAGACATTTCAGAGAAGCGTTTTTGCTTAATCCTTGATTCGAAAATCGCCAGTTCTTGAATACGCAGGGATAAGCAGTCAGAACGCTCATGCTTGTCGTATATCCGCTCCCCGACAAGGGGGTATCGATATTCGATTAGGCGTGGGAGCGGACTGTTTATTTGCGTATTGGGCGTTTGGCGATGCCTCGAATCAGATAATCAGTGAAACACCGTCCTACGCTTTTCTTATATCCCTATGAATGTCAGCGAGTGAGGGCGGTCGCCGACACAAATTTAATTTCTCTATGAGAAAAATACTACTTATGGCGCTACCGTTTCTGGCCGGATTCGGCGCCATGCCGACCTCAGCGCAGCAGCCGGTGATTAAGGTCGGGGATGGTGCTGTGGATATCTGTCCCAGGCCTTATGTTGACAATGAAGGTGAAGGTAGTTGTCTGCTATCAGTTGTCGATGGCAATAACGTAAGGATTTACACTCCGGCTCTTAGCGAAATTCGCCAATTTCCTCTTAAAGGCATGCCGTTACGGATTAAATTCAAAGAGTCCGATTCGGAATATGAGTTTCGGTTCACGCAATATCTCTTCGATGATGATGAGAAGTTTGAATACCTTGTCGCTTCGGAAGACTCTAAGAAAATAGAACTCTATGATGAGAGCGGCGTGAAGAAAGGTGAGTTTGACTTCGGTGGCGGCATGTTTAACGATAAAGAAGTGACGCTTTTCCGTCTTAGCTCTGAACATATATACCTCATGTCCGAAATATCCGATGAGAGCTATTCATATCAGTCATGGATATATCCCATCAGCCAGTTGACTGCGGGGGTGCGAAATGTGGCTGAAAATGCCTTAGCGTTGAGTGTGCGTCCTACTGTTACAGATGGTTCCGAGCCTGTGAATATCGATTTCGGCAGGTCGGTCAGTGACAATCTGGCGGTGTCTGTAGTCGCGGCAAACGGCTCTCAGGCTATGACTGAGACTATCAAGGCTGGAGAGACCGGCATATCGCTGAATGTAGGGGGTCTCGACAAGGGTGTCTATGTTGTCAGCGTGTCAGGCTACGAATCCGCCAAACTTGTAATCCGCTAATCAGCCTTAACGACAATACATAAGGAAAGTCTGATACTTGTGAGACAAACAAAAAGCGAGGGCGCGCCGAAGTCGGCGCGCCCTCGTGGATTTTATGAGAATCAGCGTCAGGTGATGGTGATTGCCGGATTTATTTCGCGGAGGTGGGTGATGAAGCCGTCACGATCGGCGGGAGAGATTTCGAGGGGCATCGAGCTTCGCAGGACGGAGCGGTCGGAGAATTTGATGGAGACTCGGCGTGACGACATCCCGGCTGTGGCGAGATAGCCTGTCGTTTTGCGTACCTCCTTGATTTTCTTAATCGGAAGCCTGTGGGGCATGAAGAATCGGTAGACAACGAGGGTATCGCCGTCAATCTCGTACCAGCAGCCGAGAATCAGTACAGCGAACATCGCCGCCATACTGCCGGCAAGCACCGCGGTAACCCACCACGCGCTTCCGATGCCGGCCACAATCGTAACCGTCAGTGCAAACGCGATGGTACACCATACCCACCAGTCAATCTTTGAGCGGTATATCTTTTTCTTCATTGGGAG
>CAJUFH010000033.1 GCA_910585755.1 uncultured Muribaculaceae bacterium
CGTCTGCCTTACAAGCAGAGGGTCGGGGGTTCGAATCCCTCAGCGCCCACCATCGCAACCGCGACGAAGCCATCGCTTCGCCGCGGTTTTCTATTTGCCCTACCAGCCGTGGCGCCAAGCCGCAATCGAGGGCGCCCCTTACCCGCCAGCAGAAAAAAAAGAAAAAGCCGCATCGAAACTTCGACGCGGCTTTTCCGGGTAGCGGGACCGAGAATTGAACTCGGGACCTCCGGGTTATGAATCCGACGCTCTAACCAACTGAGCTATCCCGCCATTTCAAAACAGCTATCAAGAAGGGAGCCCTTCCGTTTTGCGACTGCAAAATTACGCACTATTTCCGAAACCTCCAAATTTTTCGCCAAGTTTTTAGCGCACACGCGCTGAAATCCCTACCGAAACCCCGGCAAAATCCCCAGAAGAGACAAGGCAGCGACAAGGCCGCGCCAAGCCCGAAGCGAGATATGCCACGCACGCCGGCAACCGCGCCGCGGAGGAGAGGCTGGAGCAATCGCGCAAAGCCCCAAGGGGAAAGACTATTCGTGCCTGTGAGGCTTTACAAAACCGCAAAAATGCTGGAGAGCAACAAAGAAATCATGATCGAGCGCCACGGAAATACGACACAGCAGCTCTGTATCGATACTCCCCTTGCGGAGGATCTTGTACACGTTAGTGCGATCGCAATTGATTTCTTGCGCCAGCCACGCTGCCGGGCGGCGCTGGCGACGCAGCTCGTCGCCGATGAGAGAACCGATGTGGACCTTGATGCCACATTCTTCGGTCGGTTTGAGTAAGGACTTCTCGGCCATGCTAAAAGCGAAAAAAGGTGTGGTAAAAAAAGAACAGACCGTCCGCGCTGAAGGCAGACTTCTCTTGCGGGCACAAAATTACTAAAAAACCACCCATAGGGACAAAACCGCAACGGGCAAAAAAGCCCCTCCAGTGCCTTAAAAATAGTGAAAAACGCTTAATTCCTGTAAGCGTAACAGTCTTGTCGCAATGATGTAACCCTATGGAAGCGTTATGATTGCATTTTTCACCCAAACAGACACCGCGCAATCAGCGCAGACCGGCACGCAGACCGGCCCACTTGGAAAGGTTCCGAAAACCGCGGGATAAAAAAAGCATATTCTCTTGCACAAACGCCGAAATCGCGCTAACTTTGCAGAGAATATGAAAAGCGATTAGCTGCCAAGCCGCCGCACGCCGCCGGGAGGCGCCGCACTGCGGGTTACGGCAGCGGTTAATGAGATGAATGTAAGTAAGATATAATCTCTACACGACAAGTTGCGAAGGCAACTCGATTTTAGAATCACAAATCATGCCTTTTGGCTTTAATCCTGACGCTTCCTGTGAAGGCGGCCCCAGGATTTTTTTATGGGCCGTTATGGCAACGACCTCAAAAAAAGAAGCCGCGCGGCTGACTGCCGCACAGCTTCCTGTGTCTTGGTTCCGTCTGCCCCGGAAACCGGAGCGGGAGGCGCGGGATTACTTGTTGACCACGCGGCGCTCCTTGATACGGGCCTTCTTGCCGGTAAGACCGCGGAGGTAGTAGAGCTTCGCGCGGCGAACCTTGCCGTACTTGTTGACGGTGATGGAGTCAATGAAAGGTGATTCCAGGGGGAAGATTCGCTCGACACCGATGTTGTCGCTCATCTTGCGCACGGTGAAGCGCTTCTTGCTGCCTTCGCCGGTAATTTTGATAACGACGCCGCGGTACTGCTGGATACGTTCCTTGTTACCTTCCTTGATGCGGTAAGCCACCGTGATGGTGTCACCGGGGCCGAAGTCGGGATGCTGCTTTCCGCAGGCAAACGCCTCTTCGGTTACTTTGATAAGATCCATTTTTTATTTCAATAAAAACTGGGTTAAACAATTGCGCAATATACGCCGGCAGCCTTGTCCGGCCAGAGATTACGCTTTCCGGCCGCAAAGTTAGCAAAAATCCCCCACCCCGCCAAACTATCCGGCATATTTTCAGGAAATTGTTTTCGGGAAAAGAAGGGAGGGCGCCCCGCCTCCGCGGCGCGGCGCCCTCCCGATGGTCAATCAGATATTACTGCCTAATGCTCATTTCACATATACCTTACGGCCACCGACAACGTAGATGCCGGGGCGCAGGCCGGCTGCGGCTTCAGCGGGGGTCATGGTAGCCACGCGGCGACCTGCCAGGTCGTAAACCGCAACGGGAAGAGCCTCGTCGGCAGCCTCGACCTCGCCAATGGCCGAAGTAGTGGCCTTGACGATGTTGTAGGCGCTCCAGTTGGCGTCGGCCATGAAGGAGTCATAAGCGGCGTTGGGAACCACGATGGTCAGCAGCTTGCCGCGCGAAGGGAGCGAGTTGGTTTTGAACGCCGGAGCCTGGTCTGACTCATAGAGTTTCCAGTCGATTTTCGACAGCTCGTTGCAGCGGTCGAAAGTGCCGTCGGCGAAAGCGAAGTTGCCCGGCAGGACGACCTCGGAGAGAGCGGACGAGCCGTAGAAAGCGTCGGAAGTTGCGGTAAGGCCGGTGCAGCCGCTGAGGTCGATCGAGGTAAGGCTCTCGCATCCGTAGAATGCCTTGACAAGCGAGCGGAAGTTGGCGGCCTGCTCGGGAGCGGGCATTATGACGGTCGCCAGCGCCTTGCAGCTCTGGAATATACCCTTGGTCTGTGTCCCGAAAAGAACTCCGGGGAACTCGGCGTTAAGGTTGGTGCCGATAGTGATTTCGGCCTGGCTCATGTCGACGAGCTCGAGCACGCTGTTGCCGACACTGCCGGTATTGTTTCCGAGGGCTCCCGACAGAGCCTTGAGGGCGGCGCTGTCCCAGACCCCGGTCAGGTAAAGTTCGCGGGCGTCGGCAAGGCTCTCGGGGATATTGTAACCGTCGACGTAATAGACACCCTCCTGCTGTTCTTTCACGGCCTGGAGGTTGACATAAGCCCAGGTAGCGTCAGCCTTGAAGGACTCGAACACAACCTCGGGAACCATGACGGTAATCTGCGCCTGCTGCTCTTCTGTAAGGTCCTGGAAAAGCTGAGCATCTGAAGCGATTACGGGAGCGGCGTCCCCTTCATACAGGCCCCAGTCGATCAGACGGAGCGCGGCGCAGGAGTTGAACAGGAACTTGCCGCATACGAAGTTCGCGGGGAGCACCACGGATGTGAGCGACGCGCATTTTCCGAAGGCATCCTCCGATTTTGTGACTCCGGCGGTCCACGCCGACATGTCGGCCATGGTGATGGCGGTGTTATAGAACGCGTCGTTGATGTTCGTCACGCCGGTAAGGCCCGAAATATCGCAGGATTTGAGTTTCTCGCAGTTCATGAACGCCTCCTGGAGGTTTACAAGATTCGCCGCGGAGGCATTTGCGGGGAACTTCACCGATTCGAGCGCCTTGCACATCTTGAACACGCCGGCACTACTGAATCCGGCTGTTACGTAGAACGAGGTATTGGCGGCGAAAGTAACTTCCGACATATCGACGGAGACAAGAGTCTTGTTGCCTACCGGCGGGAAACCGAGGTTAGCGCCGAGGGCCACACAGATTTTCTGGAAGTCGGACGTGCCCCATTCGCCGGTAAGTTTCAGCTTGACGGCGTCGGCGAGCGACGAGGGGATATTGGCGGCGTCGAAGGTGTATTCGCCAGGTTCGGGAGGAGCGGGAACGCCCATCTCGATCGGGAAGGGGCAGAATGTCAGCTTGGTGCCATCGGCATAGTTGCCCATCTGACCCCAGCGGTTCGAGCCCCAGCCGTAGATTTTGCCCGTAGAAGAAAGGACGGCGGAGAAACGCTGGCCGGACGTCAGCACAGAGGTGACAGTTCCCTCGGGAAGAGAAACTTCGACGGGAACATAGCTGAACTGGTTGTTGCTTACCTCGTAAGCCTCCCCCTTGCCGTTGCCGAGACCGCCGTTGGCGTTGGCACCCCACGCGAGCACCTTGCCGCCGGCCTCGACCACGCGGACATACTCGCATCCGCTCATACGGGTGACCTCGCCGGTGACGGCAGTTACCTGTTGCGGAGTCTGGATGTTCGGGAGCGAGCCGTCCTCGTTTGTATCGTCCATCGGGAGGTTAAGTCCGAGAAGGTTGCGGGTATTGTCGCCCCACGCCCAGAAGGTGCCGTCAGACTTCACGCCGAACGACGAGTTGTCGATTGCGTAAGCGGCCTTCCAGGTGTCGGTGCCGAGACGGGTCGGCACCTTGACGTTATTATCGGTATTCATCAACTGATGGTAGGAGGCGAAGCCCCAGCCCCAGAGGGAGCCGTCGTTCTTCAGGGCAAGCACATGCGACCCGCCGATGCTGACAGTCTTCCAGTCATTGTCGGTCCCGACGCGGGTCGGCACCGGGGCGTTGTTCGTGTTACCGAGGCCGAGGGTGAAAGTCGAGCCGTAGCCCCAGGCCCATAAAGAGCCGTCAGTCTTGATGCCGAACACCGAGTAGCACCACGTGACCGAAGTGTGGATGGAGGCCCAGTCCGTGTCAGTTCCTACCTGCACGAGGGTGTTGTGCTTGGTGACCCCGTCGCCTACGCCCGACATGCCGAACTCGTTCGAGCCGGCAGTCCAGAGCGAGCCGTCGTTCTTCAGGAAGAACCCGGCCCCGCGGGCACCATAGACACCCTTCCAGTCAGCATCGGTTCCCACCTGCACAGGAGTAGAGCTGAATTTGACCGCGTCCTGCCCGATGCCGAGCTGTCCCTGCTCATTGTCGCCCCAGGCCCACAGCGTGCCGTCGGCCTTGATGGCGTAAGTCGTGTTGTCGCCTGCCGACACAGCCTTCCACACCGGGGACTCTTCGGCCGAAGCGCCCGCAGCCGAGGCGGTAAACGCGGCGGCCACGAAAAGTTTCAAGAACGTCTTCATTGTTAAAGCAATTTATGTGATAAAAACTGTTAGATTTTCACGAATTTGGCGCTCTGCCCGGCTGCGGTGCTGACGATGTAGACACCCGGAGCGAGGGCCGAACCGTCGAACTCCGCCGACCCGCCGCTGATTTCGCCGGAAATACAGAGAGAACCTGAGAGATTGAACACCGAGAAACCTCCGTCGGCACCGGTCAGCCTGACGGAGCCACCCTCGACTACGCATCCGATGCGGGAGTCTGCGTCGGCCTCAGTCACGGCAACGGAGACAAGCGGAGTCTCCCCTCCGCGCACGACGGGGCAAATCATAAAGCTGCCGTAATTGCCGCCGAAATAGCTTACCGGGCGCAGATAGTCGTCCTCCGCTTCGAGGCGCACGAACGAGTTATGGGCGAGGAGGTTCTGGGCATGCTCGGGCTGCATCTGCACGTTGGGCATAACGTCCATCAGCATCTGCAGGTCCTCGGTCGCCGGGTCGTTGCTCCACCCGTACACATCTATAAATATAAAAGGCTTTCCGAAGAGGTCGACCGGCGACGAGCATTTCATCTGGGCGACTGCTCCCCCGGAGACCGGGACCCACGCCCCGTCCTCGGTGCCTTTGAAATTCTCGAAGGGAATCACGTCCCCCTCGATGGGAATAGAAGCGAGCTGCACGTCGGTTTCGCCGATGTTCGCCATCCATACGCGGACACCGATCTTCGCACCTTCCTTGTAGCGCGTCGGCTTGTGGTGGAAGTAAACGTTCACCCCGTCGAGGAATCCTTCCTCTACCGAAAGCATATACAGATTACCCACCCCGATTATGCCGAGCGAGTTCGTGCCTCCGAGCGAGCCTCTCTCCGCTCCGTTGGCCTGGTCGTACATATTCACCCCGAGGGCGTAAGTCTGGGTCCACTCGCGGGTGTCCGCGTGACAGAGCTCGGCGACTCCGCCGACTTTCAGCTTATAGGCCGGGGCAGCTACGGAGTTTCCGCCCTCATACCCTACCGTCAGACGCGGGAAGTCATACGTCCCGGGAGCCTTATATGTAATGAGCGCGTCCTGGGACGTCGGGCTGGCGAGCTCGCCGCCTGTAGTTTCCCACATCCAGGACCTCGGAGCGCCGGAGGAAGTGTCGCGGTACTTCACGGTGCTTCCCGCGGGGGCCCAAAGGAAAGCCCCTTCGTTTATCGGGTTGCGGGTGGTGAAACTGCAGACGGGCTGCGGGTCCGGATCGTCTATCGTGCCGATGTAGCGCAAACCGATCGGATGGTCGTACGAGGCTTCCTGCGCTCCGGCAGCCGCGCCGCCTAAAACCGCGAGCGTTAACAAGAGATAGAATTTCTTCATATAAAATAATGTTGGTCTGACATAGCTTTTTCGCAAATTGAGCGAATATAAGCCGAAAACGCAAAAATAAGCGGTCTACTGATGGTCTACTGAGATATTTTTTGGAACTAATAACTCTTTTTTAGTAAATTTGGGCGTGAAAACGCTTCTATCAATACTCCTCGCGTCAGCGTTGCTGCTGTGCGCCTCCTGCGGTTCCAGGTCGGGAAAAATAGCCCCGTACAGATGGACCGAGCTGTCGGATGATGTCGATTCCCTGACCCTCGCGCTTGAACACGGGTTTTACGACTACCACCCCCTCGACTCTCTCGAGGAGGCTGTCGGTCGGCTCGAATCGGCGGCAGCGGTATCGGGCGACTCTCTCGCTGTTGCCCGCGGGCTATACTGGCGCGGGCAGCTCCTCAACCGAATGGGAGAGACCGACTCGGCCCTGAGCGTCGTATCGCGCGGGATAGAGATGGTAGACTCTGCCAGGACACCCTATGACTTCTTCCGGCTGCGGGGGCTGGTGCGCCAGTACAGCCACTCAATAGGGGCTGAATCATACCGCGAAATCGACGAGGAGGCGCGCTTCTATGCCGGAATCGGCGACAAACCGATGACGGCCACAATGTACATCAACCTCGCGATTACCCTTCTGAACCTCGGCGACTACGACAAAAGCCTGCGGTACATGGAGCAGGCCGACGACATAAACCGCTCGCTCGGGTTCGACAAGCGCGTCGCCAAGAACAAAATCAACATAGCGAGCATCCATTTCCGCAAAGGGAACCGGGAAAAGGGAATCGAACTGCTGCGCGAACTGCTCGATTCGCCGGAAATCAAGGCCGACGACGGGGCGTACAACCTCGTGCTTCGCAATCTGTACGTATATACCCATGACCTTTCATACCTCCGCAAGGCTTACAGCGGCGTAGCCGGGAACGACAACCGCCGCGACCTGCAGGGCCTTTACGAGGCGCTGCTGAGCGAGCACTTCCACGACATCGGGGAGCAGGACAGCGCCGTGGCGTACAGCCGGCTCGCGATCAACAACATAAACTACGTTGACAACTTCGCCCACAAGAGCATGATCATGCAGGTCTACGCCGATGCGATGGAACGCGGCGGCCAGATCGACAGCGCGCTGCGCTACCAGAAACGGTATATCGAGTATTCCGACTCCGACTATGCCAGGATGCAGCAGTCGGAGGTGCTGCGCATCGCCAACCTCCGGGAGGTGGCCGAAGTCATGAGCCGGGAAAGGGAGAGCGCCCAAAACTCGCGGTTCTATTTCTTAGGCGCGATATTCGCCGTCCTGGCAGTGGCCGGAGTCGTATATTTCATGCTGTACAGGAGACAGAAGCGCCACGAGATGGCCTCCCGCGACAGCCGTCTCGAGATGGAGAAAAGCCGCCGCTCCCTCCTGGCGATGATGCTGGTAGTCGAGGAGAAGGACAACCTCTTCAACTTCCTGAACACCGAAATCGAAAAAATGCGGAAAGAGAACTCAATCGGAGCCGCGGAAGCCCGGCGCCTGCAAAACACCATCCAGACCCACCTTTCGGGCGATGAGGACTGGAAATCGTTCCAGCAGCAGTTCGTGCAGATCTACCCGGTGTTCGTCAACAAGCTGCTTGGCGCGTATCCCGGACTGGCCGACAGCTACGTCAAGCTCGCCACCTTCATATACATGGGGCTTGACAACAACCGCATAGCCCGGCTCCTTGTAATCCGCCCGGAGTCTGTCAAACAGGCCCGGTGGCGCCTGCGCCGCATGATGAACCTCGACAAGGACACCTCGCTCGACGACGCGATACGCGCCCTGGGGAGCGACTGAACCCTCTCCACTCCCATCCGGGTACAGAAAGAGGGTGTATCAGAATTTGATACACCCTCATTTCTATATTGTATCCCCGTGGGGAGTCGAACCCCAATCGTTGGAACCGGAATCCAAAATTCTATCCATTGAACTACGGAGACAGCTATTTCAATCACAAAGGTAGAGATTTTTTCGTTAACAGAACCCTTCCGCCTGAGGGAAGAGGGAACAATTAGCGTTTTTAAACAAAGGCGGGCAAATATCTTGCCCAGCCTACGACGTAAATTTGCCGCATAATCTTTCATCCACCACAAAAACTCACTCCTATGAACAACGGTTTCGTAATCACGCCAAACGTTCTCAACACAATCAACTCCCTTCCCGAACAGGAACGTCTTTCTATCGTCTGCGCCCTGGCGGGGGAAATGCTTCTGGGCCTGCAGCGCGACAACGGCCTCACACCAATGGAAAAGGTAATCTACACGATCATACGCCAGTACATACAGCGCGACACGGAGCGCGTCGGCTCCCTGGCGGTCTGAAAACACCAACCTTTATCTGACACAAGATAGCCGGATTCCGAACAGTTTCCGTTCGGAATCCGGCTATTATTATATTTATAGGACATCACGCCATCGGTTATTCGATGCTGTCGGCGGAGCGGTAGCCGGAGAGAACCTTCCAGCAAAGGGCGGCCAGGACAGCGCCGACCAGCGGGCCAACCACCATAATCCAGAAATCAGGCCATGCCTCGGGGCACCAGAGCGCCGGGCCGAAGCTGCGGGCAGGATTAACAGAGCAGTTGTCGACAGGGATACCGACAATGTTCACCAGGCCGAGAGCCAGGCCGATCGCGATGCCGGCGAATTTGCCGAAACCGAGCTTGCTGTCGGTAGCCCCGAGCACCACCATGACGAAGAAGAAGGTCAGCAGACATTCGGCGAGGAGCGCCATTCCGCCCGACGCGCCTACCTGTACGACGTTGGTCGCAAGGTCACACGCCCCGTGGGCACCGTAGGCGGCCGTTGTGCCGCCGAAGTTAAAGCCGGGAGTCATCTCCACGAACCAGTAAAGGAATCCCGCGCCGATCGCGGCTCCGACAAGCTGGGCGACTACATAGCCGCACATCTCCCCGAAGCGCATTTTTCCGCTGAGGAACATCGCGAACGACACGGCGGGATTGACATGGCAACCCGAAATATTGCCGATACAGTAAACCAGGCACAGGAGCACCAGGCCGAAGCACAACCCGATGCCGAGACCACCAATCACGGGCCCGGCAAGCACGGCGCTTCCGCAGGCCAGGAGCACGAGGAACATCGTTCCGACGCACTCAGCGATATACTTTCTCATAAACAATTAAAAAGTTAAAAACACTTATAATATATAGACAAACAAAAACGATGTTTGTTTAACCGGACGGCCATAATAATTTAAGAGCTTGTTTAATAATGAATGTTGCAGACAGGGCGGTCAGTCGTCGAGCAGATTTTTGCTTGTGATGAGGGAGTTATGGGGTTCCATAACGACCGAAGAGCAAGTGAAAAGATGCCGACGAATGGCCGGGCGGAAGTAACTTTCTCCATATCGTCAATATTCATTGTCAAATTTTAATGCTTTGCAGAGAGCTGGCCGGTATAAAGTTACTTCTTGTCTCGCATAGCTTGGCCGTATTTCGCCCTGTTCCTCAGTCGTGTACATCAAGTACACTCCTTCGTCACATGACGAAATCCGACTCAAGCTATGCGACCCTGTCTGTAACATTCATTATTAAACAAGCTCTAAATCCGCAAAACGTCAAACCCGAGGAGGCCAACGCCGGAAGACAGATGTCAACTCCCTACGGGACGTATACGGCGCCCGGGAGCAGTGTTAATCACCAGGGGCACCACCTCCCGGCTCACAATACTGGTATCCAGGCCATAGGCTTTCTCCGGCGGAAGCCCGATACGGAGGAGAAAGCTGTGGAGCCTCATCAGTCGCCTCGTCGAGGGAGGGCAGTTGCTCGACGGAGAGAAAACCCGGTGGATCACAATGAAATGGAAGTCGCCCGGAATCCCGCGGCGCCGCAACGAGGGGTAGCCGCTCGTCAGATTGAAACGCCCACCGGCGACCAGGTCCTCGACAATCTGGCGCAGATATACCGTTACCTGCGGCTCGACGCGGAAACCGATACGCATACGGACATCAAACAATGTTTCCGGCACAACCTCATCGACGGCATACTCCAGCGTGTCAGGGGCATCAGTATGGTCGATATGGACCATCCAGTAGTGGTCGGCCCGCTTAGGGCGCTTGTTCACAATAGAATAGACAATCTTGCTTTCGACCGTCCCGTCGTCGGGAGCAGAAGAAAGATATACCAGGTTCGAGGCGTATTTCGGAATCTCGCGGTCTGCCTTGAGATCCGATATTATACCGGCATAATCAGCCAGCTTACCATATTCCAGCAGCGACTGCCGGACCCTGAACGCCTTGCGCCATCCGATCATCACGGCGCAGACCGCCCCGGCGATAAGAATCGTGAACCATCCGCCGTGGGTGAACTTGAACATATTGGCCGCGAGGAAGCATCCCTCAAGCGCCCCGAAAAAGCAAACGAACAGGGTTACCAACCACCCGGCGGTGCCCCTGCCGCGGAGGTAGAACGCCAGCAGCACCGTCGTCATGAGCATCGCAATCGTAATCGCCAGGCCATAGGCCGCCTCCATCCGCGACGACGAGCGGAACAGCAGCACCGTGGCCACGCACCCGATATACAGCGCCCAGTTTACCGCCGGAACATACAACTGCCCCCTGTGCTCCGAAGTGTGGCGTATGCGCATCCGGGGCCAGAAGTCAAGCCCCATCGCCTCGCTGAAAATCGTGAAGGAACCGCTGAGCAGCGCCTGGCTGGCAATCACCGCCGCCAGGGCCGACATAATGATTCCCGGGAGGAGGAACCATCCCGGCATGATCGCGTAGAACGGGTTAGCGTCCATCACCTCTCCCCCGGACGACACAATCCAGGCGCCCTGCCCCAGATAGTTGAGAATCAGCATGCACTTGACGAACAGCCAGCTTACGGTAATGTTCCCGCGCCCGCAGTGACCCAGATCTGAATACAGAGCCTCGGCACCGGTAGTACAGAGGAACACTGCCCCGAGAACGAGAAACCACCCCGGATAATCGACGAGCACCCTTACCGCATACCAGGGATTGAACGCCTTGAGCACCGACGGGAAGCTCCCAATCGCGAACGCTCCGACAATCCCGAGCATCAGGAACCAGCAGAGCATATACGGGCCGAACAGACGGCCGATACTCCCCGTCCCCGCCCGCTGCATAAGGAATATCACCGAGATAACCGCGACCACCAGGGGAACCACAGGCAGAGACGCGTTGACCGCGCGCAGCCCCTCGACAGCCGAAGTTACGGTGACAGCGGGGGTTATCACCCCGTCGGCGACAAGCGCGGCCGCCCCTACCGCCGCCACGGCATAGAGCCATTTCGGTCCTCCGCGCCGCAGCAGGGAATAGAGCGCCAGGATTCCACCCTCCCCCTTGTTGTCGGCCCGCAGGGCGATTACGACATATTTAAGGGTGGTCTGAAGCGTGAGTGTCCATATGACGCACGAAACCGCGCCGATTATGTAGTCGGCATCGAAACCGGGATTGGCCCCCACTACCGCCTTCATAACATAAAGGGGAGATGTCCCAATGTCGCCAAAGACGATGCCGAGGGTGACGAGCATCCCCATTGCCGACACCCGCCGGACCGACGGCGATTTCTGTAAACGTAGCTTCATAACCAACGTGATGAGTTTTCCGGGACATAGTCCCTGAGATACTACTCCAAACGCTTTTCCCCTTCCGATTGTTATAGATTTCGATAAAAACGGGGTATTCATCCCCCCAAAGCCCGAAAAAGTTTGTAACTTCGCGACGCGTCATCACTTTTATTAAATACGCACCAACAGACACAGCTTATGATAGAGAATCTGATCAATCTCTCGGTTTCCGACTGGTTTTCGGCCCAATACCTCTTCCAATATTTTTATGAGAACGCCGGTTACTGGCTGGTATTCTGGTTCATGGTCGTCGAGAGCTCGTTCCTGCCGTTCCCGTCGGAAGTAGTCGTGCCTCCCGCGGCATACATCGCGGTGCAGCGTGGCGACATGAACATAGCGCTCATCGTGCTGGTAGCGACAGCCGGAGCCGTGGCCGGAGCGCTTGTCAACTATTTCCTGTCGCTGTGGCTCGGCCGCCCTATCGTCTACGCCTTCGCCAACAGCCGGTTCGGCCACGCATGCCTGATTGACCAGGCCAAGGTCGAGAAGGCCGAGAAATATTTCGACCAGCACGGGGCCATATCCACCTTCATCGGCCGCCTGATTCCGGCCGTGCGCCAGCTTATTTCCATCCCTGCCGGCCTCGCCCGCATGAACCTGGGGGCCTTTACCATCTTCACCGCCCTCGGAGCCGGGGTATGGAACTGCATCCTCGCGGGACTCGGCTACTGGCTCGGCAAGAGCGTTCCGGCCGACGCGCTGTTCGCCACAATCGAAAAATACAACGGCTACTTCACAATCGGCGGGATCGTACTGCTCGCCCTCTGCCTCTTATATATTATATGGAACGCCCTTCGCACAAAGAAAGGAGGCCAGCGATGATAGTCGCCCCCTCTCTCCTGTCGGCCGACTTCACCCGCCTGGGTGAGGAGGTCGAAATGATCAACACCTCGGAAGCCGACTGGCTGCATATCGATGTCATGGACGGGGTATTCGTGCCCAACATCTCGTTCGGCTTCCCGGTAATGAAAGCCATAGCGTCCATTCTGCGCAAGCCGATGGACGTCCACCTGATGATTGAGAACCCGCAGAACTACGTCAGCCAGGTACGCGACTGCGGGGCGGCCATAATGAACATCCACCAGGAGGCGTGCGTCCACCTCCACCGCGCGGTTACGGCAATCAAGGACTCCGGGATGAAGGCCGCCGTAACCCTCAACCCCTCCACACCGGTAGTGATGCTCGAAGACATCATCCAGGACCTCGACATGGTGCTCCTTATGTCGGTCAACCCGGGCTTCGGAGGGCAGAGCTTCATCGGCCACACGACCGAGAAAATCCGGCAGCTCAAAGAACTCATCTCCCGCTCCGGCTCCAGGGCCCTGATCGAGGTCGACGGCGGAATAAACGACCGCACCGGGGCCTTGGTCTCCGAGGCCGGGGCTGACGCTGTCGTCGCCGGCAACTACGTGTTCGGAGCTTCCGACCCGCTCCGCGCGATCAGCACACTAAAGCAACTCTGACAACACCCAGCATCCGACGATGAACGAGCAGTCGCTAAGCCAGCTTTATCTAAAAGACACAGCATTCCAGGACCTTATGCAGCGGCGCGTGTTCAACGTGCTGCTGGTCGCCTCCCCCTACGACGCGTTCATGATGGAGGAGGACGGACGAGTGGAGGAACAGCTCTACAACGAGTACGTCGCCCTCAACCTGTCGTCGCCACCCCGCATAACCCGGGTCAACCATATAAGCGAGGCTCTCGAGCAGATGCGCGTCAAGAACTTCGACCTGGTAATCGCCATGCCGGGCATGGACATCTCGCAGACATTCACCGGGGCGAAGGACATAAAGGCCATCTACCCGGATATTCCTATCGTGGTGCTCACCCCCTTCTCCAAGGAGGTTTCGCGGCGTCTTGCCGACGAGGACTTCGGGGGCATCGACTACGTTTTCTCCTGGCTCGGCAACGTCGACCTCCTGCTGGCAATCATCAAGCTTCTGGAGGACAAGATGAACGCCGAGAACGACGTCCTGGAGGTCGGGGTGCAGGTAATCCTCCTGGTTGAGGACTCGGTGCGCTTCTACTCCTCGATTCTCCCCCACATATACAAGTTCCTGCTGAAACAGAGCCTCCTGTTCTCGACCGAGGCCCTTAACGAGCACGAGAAGATGCTGCGCATGCGCGGGCGCCCCAAGGTGATTCTCGCCCGCGACTACGAGGAAGCACTGGCGCTGTATGACAAGTACGGCGACCGCATGCTCGGACTGATTACCGACGTATCCTTCGCCCGCGGGGGAGCGAAAGACCCGCAGGCCGGACTGCGCCTCGCGAAAGAGGTGCGCCGCCGCGACCCATACCTGCCGATTATCGTCGAGTCGACCGAAGCCGCCAACCGCGAAAAGGTCGGGGAGTTCGGCGGAATCTTCCTCGACAAGACCTCGAAAAAGCTACCCGTGGACCTCGGGAAGGAAATCATGGCCAATTTCGGATTCGGCGACTTCGTCATGCGCGAGCCCTCGACCGGCCGCGAAATCATGCGCCTCCACTCCATCAACGAGATGCAGCGCCGCCTGTTCGAGATTCCCGACGAAACCCTCCTCTACCACGCCCGCCGCAACGACATCTCGCGCTGGCTCTACTCCCGCGCGATGTTCCCCATCGCCGACATCATCCGCGACCACCGCACCAACTCGCTCGACGAGGCCCCGGCGGTCAAGCAGCTCTTCTTCGACCTCATAGTGAAATACCGCCGCATGAAGAACCGGGGCGTCGTGGCCGAGTTCCGCAAGGACCGCTTCGACCATTACTCCAACTTCGCCCGAATAGGGCAAGGCTCCCTCGGAGGGAAGGGGCGCGGCCTGGCGTTCATCGACTCCATAATAAAGAAGCATCCCGAGTGCGACAACTTCAACGGGGTCTCCATCTCCATACCGCGGACGGTAGTGCTCTGCACCGACATCTTCGACGAGTTCATGGCCGAAAACGACCTTTACCCCCTCGCCCTCAGCGAAAAGCCCGACGAGGAGATTCTGCGGGCGTTCCTGGCCGCGAAGCTGCCGACGAGAGTCCGCGAAGACCTCCTGGCGCTCCTGGAGGTCGTAGACAAGCCGCTGGCGGTGCGCAGCTCCTCGCTTCTCGAGGACTCCCATTACCAGCCTTTCGCCGGGGTCTACTCCACCTATATGGTGCCCCGCCTCGACGACCCCGAACGGATGATGCGCGTCCTGACCGATGCCATAAAGGGGGTCTACGCCTCGGTTTTCTTCGCCGAGAGCAAGGCATACATGACCGCCACCGCCAACGTGATCGACCAGGAGAAGATGGCCGTCATATTGCAGGAGGTGGTAGGGCGCGAGGTCGACGGCTACTATTTCCCGTCATTCTCAGGGGTCGGGCGCTCGCTCAACTACTACCCTATCAACGACGAACGGGCAGAGGACGGGGTTGTCGAGGTGGCAGTCGGGCTGGGCAAATACATCGTCGACGGAGGACTGGCGCTCCGCTTCTCCCCCCTGCACCCTCGGAAAGTGCTACAGACCTCCACCCTCGACCTTGCCCTCCGCGACACCCAGCGCCAGCTCTACGCCCTCGAGGTAAGGAACCCGGGGGAGAGGGACTTCGAGGTCGACGACTCGTTTAACCTCGTCAAGAAGAACGTGCAGGACTTCGCCGGGAACCCTGACGCGCTCCGGCTGCTGGTATCGACGTTCGACATGCAGGACCAGATGCTCCGCGACTCACACCGCGGGGCGGGCCGCAAGGTAGTCACTTTCGCCAACATCCTTCGCGACGAGGCGTTTCCGCTGGCTGCCGCAGCGAATTTCATGCTTACCCGCGGGCAGGATGCGATGCAGCGCCCGGTAGAGATCGAGTTCGCTGGAAACATACAGCCCGACGGAGAACTGTCGGGCCGCATCTACTGGCTCCAGATCCGACCTATCATAGACCGCAAGGACGACGTTGACCCCGCCGTGCTGCAGGCGGACGACGACGAGCTGATTCTGCGGAGCAACTCCGCCCTGGGACACGGAACGACCGACAACGCCCGCGTTGTCGTCTACGTCCGCCCGGAAAACTTCTCCTCGGTCCGCAACCCGGAACTCGCCTCGGAGGTCGGGCGGCTCAACCGCGAGCTGCTCGCCTCGGAGGAGGGTTACATACTGATCGGACCGGGACGCTGGGGCTCGTCAGACTACGCCCTCGGCATCCCCGTGCGCTGGTCCGACATCTCCGGGGCGAGGCTGATTGTCGAAACCGCCCTCCCCGGCTACCGCATAGAACCCTCACAGGGCACCCACTTCTTCCAGAACCTCACCTCCTTCGGTGTCGGCTACTTCACCGTCGACACCGTGGCGCGGCGTACAGACACCCCCTCGGGCGCTCCCGACCTGCTCGATACCGCGTGGCTGGACGCCCAGGAAGCCTTCTACGAGAGCCCGACCCTGCGGGCGGTGCGCCTCCCCTCCGCCCCCCTCATCGGCATCGACGGCAAAAAAGGGATCGGCGTCGTCCGCAAAGTCTAACTATTCTTATACCAATATGAAAGCATCTGAAATCCAAGAACTATTCAATAGTTTTGAATCCATCTCCATCGAATATGAAGGGGTTGAATGTTGGAGCGCACGAGAGCTTTATCCGATTCTTGGATATTCAAAGTGGGAGCGTTTCAAAGACGCGTTGAACCGTGCCAAGGAGGCGTGTGCCAATGCTGGTGAATCAACTTCAGACCATTTTGCCGACGTCGGGAAAATGGTCACCCTTGGCTCAGGTGCTGAGCGACAGATAGATGACGTTATGCTGACGCGCTACGCCTGCTATCTTGTGGCGCAAAACGGCGATCCGCGAAAGCCGGAGATTGCCTTTGCTCAGAATTACTTTGCCGTCCAGACTCGCCGAGCCGAAATCGTTCATCAAAGACTACTTGATTATGAGCGCGTACAGGCACGAGCCAAACTCGCCGAAACCGAGCACACCCTTTCGGGAGTGCTTTATGAACGCGGCATTGACTCCAAAGGCTTCGCTATTATACGAGCCAAAGGCGACCGTGCGTTGTTCGGGCTTGATACGGCCATGATGAAACGCCGGGTGGGAGCCCCTGAAAAAAGGCCTCTCGCCGACTTTCTCTCCACAATAGCAATAAAGGCCAAAGATCTTGCCGCCGAAATGACCTCTGTAAACGTTCAGCAGAAAGACCTGCGCGGTCAGGTCGTATTTGAGCGCGAGCATATCGATAACAACAGCGCAGTCCGCAACATGTTGCTTGACCGCGGCATCCGCCCGGAAGCATTGCCTCCTGCCGAGGACGTAAAAAAAGTAGAGCGACGGCTGAAATCCGACGAGCAGAAAATTCTACCGAAGAAAAAGAAATGAGCCGGATGAAACTTGTCCACGGTATATAGACGGACTGACGGAGAGCGACGTTGATAGCGAAAAAAGGGGCTAAAATTTGTGGGAGCGGGAAAAAAGGAGTAATTTTGCACCGCTTGCGGCTCGGAATGGGTGCGTTAACCGCCCCAAACCGTCACGGAAGCGATAATACACCGGCGGCAGAGAGCCGCCAACAGAGTGGCCGAATGGTGGAATGGTAGACACGAAGGACTTAAAATCCTTTGGCCATTACGGCTGTGTGGGTTCGAGTCCCACTTCGGCTACCACTCACAGACAGCGATGCCCGCGGTTCCATTTCGAGCCGCGGGCATCGTCATTTCAATATCATAAGATTCTACGTTTACGCGGCACGCCGCGTCCCTACCATACGATTCAGCATAATAAAAAAGTTATGGAAGCCGGATGGCTTCCATAACGTTGTCGGGGTGACTAGATTCGAACTAGCGACCACACGCCCCCCAGACGCGTACTCTAACCGGGCTGAGCTACACCCCGATGGTGTTGTTGCTTTTGATTGGGCGGGGGTTGTTTTCCAAAAGCGATGCAAAGGTAGGGAGTTTTCGCGAGCCGCGCAAATTTTTCAGCCACTTTTTTCATCGACAAATCCGGTTCCGGGAGCCGGACCGGCCTCATACGGCTATCCCTCAGCCTGTTATAGTCTCCTAAAATTTCAAAGCCGCAGGCGTGTTTGGATGTTGTCGGAATTATTGCTAAATTTGCCCGAAATCAAAACCTAACGCCCCGTAATGATTAAAACCGGCATCATTGGCGGCCATACCCTGGCAGCCGGAGAGCTTATAAGAATACTTGTCAACCACCCCGACGTCACGATTATGTGGGTGTCATCGCCCCAGGAGGGGGGCCGGAAGCTGACGGCCGTGCACCGCGGGCTCGAGGGGGACACCGACGCCGCCTTCATCGGCGCCCCCTCGGCATCCGACGCTGAAGCCCTCGACGCCGTGTTCCTGTGCGGAGAGCAGTGGGAGGCGCGGCAGTTCATGGAGCTCGCCGGAAACGCGCCTGACCTGCGGGTCATCGACCTTACCGGGGCTTTCCGCGACGGGAGCGCCGAGATGGTCTACGGCCTGGCGGAGCACAACCGCAAGGCGCTGGTCCGCGGAGCCAAACGCGCGTCGCTCCCCTCGGAGGTAGCCATGGCGGCTGAGCTGGCGCTCTTCCCCCTGGCGAAAAACATGATGCTCTACGGGGATATCGAATTAAAGGCGTCGCTCGCGTCGACGGTTCGCGAGAACGGGGCGGCCGCGGCATCGGAAGGGAACCTCACCGAGCTGTCGACCCGCCGCGACCCGGTAGCTCCGGCCGAAAACCGGCCTGACGCCGAGACCGCCGGAATCGAAATCACGAAGGCGATGAGGAGCGTGCAGCCCTCGTTCGCGGGGGAGGCGCGGGTATCGCTTAGCCGCGACGGCGTGGCTGCCCGCGGCATAAAGGTCACCGCTGTCGTCGACTGCCCGCAGCCTCTGTCGGAACTTGTCCGGGTGTTCAACGAGGCTTATGACGACCACAGCTTCACGTTCCTTATCGACCGCGAGCCGGAGCTGGCCGACGCGGCGAACACGAACAAATGCCTCCTCCACATACGCCGCGACGAGAACGGGATGGTGGAGATTACCTCGGTTATCGACAATCTGCTGAAAGGAGCCGCCGGGAACGGGGTCCACTGCATGAACCTTCTGTTCGGGCTGTCGGAGAAGACCGGGCTGGCGCTTAAAGGGTCGGCCTTCTGACAGCGCCCTCCCATCGGGGTACAAACAGAGAGGGTATCGTAATTTTGATACATTCTCCGAGGAGAGAGAGTGCGGGGTTGTGGAGATTTTGGCATCATCGGCGTCCCCGGCAACGCACCCGCGCCGCCGAGAAGCGGCCTTGCGGGCCTCCTGAGAGGGTCTTCGCCGGGGCTTTTATAGGACAAGCATTTGTATATAACGATAATAAGCCGTAACTTTGCGGTCAAATCAGCTCCATTCGGACACCAGCGACGATGACAGTGTTATGACACATTGCGGATTGCCGCCGTGTATGCCGTTGCGTCGCAACATCTTACAAGGAAAAAGCGAAATCTCACTCAGAAAAATGCTATGCACTGGATTTTAGACGCGGTATGCGTGTTCCTGGTCAGCCTGACGCTCGCGGGTATCATCATACCTCAGATATTGCTTATCTCGTTCCGCAAGAAGCTCTTTGACGAGCCGGACGAGCGAAAGATCCATAAGGCAGCGGTGCCCCGGCTCGGGGGTATCGCCTTCATGCCGGCGATTCTTTTCTCCATGGCGCTTGTAGCCGGAGTAGAGACAATCGTCATGACCTCCGGGGGGAAGCTGTTCCAGGCCGAGGGGGCGTACGGCATCAATTTCGCGTCGTGCAGCCCGACGACCCTCCCCTCCTGCTTCGGGCTGTGCGCCCTGATTATGATGTACCTTGTCGGAATCGCCGACGACCTGATCGGGGTCAAGTACCGCGCCAAATTCGTCGCCCAGATTCTCGCGGGGCTATTCATCGCGGCGGCGGGAGTGCGGCTCGACGACCTTCAGGGTTTCATGGGGATTTACGAACTGCCGGGCGTACTCTCGTGGGGTCTGACGGTGCTTTTCGTAGTGTTCATAACGAACGCCGTCAACCTGATTGACGGCATCGACGGCCTGGCGTCCGGCCTCAGCGGCATCGCCATGGCTTTCTACGGCATGGCGTTCCTGAGCATGGGTCGCCCCTTCTACGCCATACTGGCGTTCGCAGGGCTCGGGACCCTCGTTCCGTTCTTCTATTACAACGTGTTCGGCAACCCCTCGATGGGTAAAAAGATATTCATGGGGGACACCGGGTCGCTGACAACCGGGATAATCCTCGCCTTCCTGGCCATAACCATGACCAAGGGAGTCGGAGCTCAGGGCATCAGATGCGACATAATAGTGGTCGCCTTCGCGCCTCTCGCGATACCGTGCCTGGACGTGGTCCGCGTGTTCTTCCACCGCATCATCCGCGGAAAGAGCCCCTTCCTGCCCGACAAGGTTCATATCCACCACAAACTCCTGGCCATCGGCTTCCACCAGCGCCCGGCGATGCTGACAATCCTCGGGGCGTCATCGGCCCTGATAGCGCTCGACCTGTGGCTGTCGGTCCACGTCAACTCGTTCGTGGTGCTGTCGATAGACCTGGTGCTGTGGGTTGTCGGCAACTACATCCTGACGAAAGCCATCACTGCCCGCCAGAAACGGCTGAATATTACCGACGGCTATTGTTAGCCGCAATATATAATATATGCAACCAGTCAACGTTTAAGCATTGGACACCATCATCAGACCCTATCCACATCCCGTTATGCGCATAAGAAAAGCCGCTATCAGACTCCTCGGAGGGGTGGCGCTGGCCGTCGCCGGCCTCTCCTTCCAGTCGTGCCACACGCCGAAAGACGTGACCTACTTCCAGGACACCCACCACGGAGGCCAGATTGAAATGTCGAACCCGGTAGACATCACCGTGCAGCCCGACGACCGGCTCTCCATCCTGGTCAGCTCGAAGGACCCGATGCTGGCTTCGCTTTTCAACATCTACATGCCGCAGCAACGCACCGCGACCCCCGGAGTAACCATCACCAACTCGCGCGGGGGAGCCAACGAAGTAGCCTCGTACGTGGTTGACGCGTACGGCGACATCCAGTTTCCGGTGCTCGGTACGGTCCACCTCGGCGGAATGCGCCGCCAGGAGGTAGCCGAATACATCAAGAACGAGCTTATCCGGCAGAACCTCGTGAAAGACCCGACCGTCGTTGTCGACTTCCTCAACCATTCCGTGCTCGTGATGGGGGACGTAACCAAGCCTGGCCGCGTGACCTTCGACCGCGACCGCTACACGGTGCTCGACGCGCTGGCCGACGCCGGCGACCTCACCATCAGCGGCAAGCGCACCGACGTCAAGGTGATGCGCAACGAGAACGGGCGCCAGAAGGTCTACGAGCTGGACCTCACCAAGGGGGACCAGGTAATGAGCTCCCCGGTCTTCTACCTACAGCAGAACGACGTTATCTACGTGGCACCCAACGATGTGAAGAAGCGCAACACGACCGCCAACGGCAACGCTCCCCTGACCCCGTCGTTCTGGATTTCGGTAGCGTCGTTCCTTACGACGGTGCTGGTGCTTATTATCAAGTAAAAACGTTTCACCCGACACGAACAAACATACATCCGTGAAAGAAGAGGATAACAACAACACGGCAAACGAACAGTCAATCTCGATGAAGGACCTTCTGTGGATGTGTCTTTCGCGATGGTACTGGTTCGCGATCTCCCTGGTGGTTTTCATGGGATTCGCCTGCTACAAGCTGCTGAGCACCCCCAAGGTCTACGAGCGCACTACACAGCTCCTGCTCAAGGACGAGGATTCCGGAGCCGGGGCCGGGAGCATCGGCAACGAGTTCTCCAACATGGGATTCCTCCGCTCCTATTCCAATCTCAACAACGAGATGGTCGCCATGACCGCTCCGACCGTGATGTACGAGGTCGTGAAGCGCCTGGGGCTCGACGTTAACTACTCCACTCCGGGGCGTTTCCACGACTGGGACCTCTACGGCCCGTCGCTCCCCGTCAGAGTCGCCTTCCCCGACCTTAAGGAGAACGAGAGCGGGTCGCTGACGGTCACGGTCAAGACCGACGGCTCAGTCGACCTTTCCGACTTCACCGAGGAGGACGCCGACGGCAAGAAGGTACCGGTCGACAAGGTAATCAGCCTGAAAGGGGTCACACGCATCGACACGATCGCCACCCCCAACGGCAAAATCGTCATCTCCCCCAACCCGGCCTATATCAAGCCGGAGGTCCCGGCTGTCAAGGACCTGCCCATCAACGTCTACCGCGCCCCGCTCAAAAGCACGGTCGGGAGGTATACCGGCGAGCTGTCCACAGAGATTCCCGAAGACACCCGCATCATCGACATAACCTGCAAGGATGTCAACATCAACCGCGCCGAGGACCTTCTGAACACCGTGACGGAGGTCTACAACGAGAACTGGGTGCGCGACAAGAACCGCATATCCCTTTCCACGGCGGAGTTCATCAAGGAGCGTCTGGCAGTGATTGAGAACGAGCTGGGCAACGTCGACTCCGACATATCCTCCTACAAGTCGACCCACATGGTCCCCGACCTGTCGCAGGCGTCGCAGCTCTACTTCACCCGCGCGTCGGAAGCGTCCGACGAAGTTCTCGACCTGAACAACCGCCTCGGGATGGCCCGCTACATCCGCAACTATCTGACAAACTCGGCCAACTCGTTCAACGTCCTTCCCGCCAACGCCGGACTGCAGAACCTCTCTGTCGAGAGCCAGATTACGGAATACAACAAGCTGCTCCTCAACCGCAACAACCTGGTAGAGAACTCGTCGGTCAACAACCCCCTCGTCGTCGACCTCGACAGCCAGCTCGACGGTATGCGCCAGGCCATTCTGCAATCGATTGACAACTACATCGTTACCCTCAACGCTTCGGTACGGGCCGCCGAGGCCTCCCAGGCGCTGGCATCATCCCGCCTGGCCGCCAACCCGACCCAGGCCCGCTACCTTCTCAGCGTCGAGCGCCAGCAGAAGGTCAAAGAGAGCCTCTACCTCTACCTGCTGCAGAAGCGCGAGGAAAACGAGCTGAACCAGGCGTTTACGGCCTATAACAGCCGCGTGATCACTCCCCCCTCCGGCTCCGACGCCCCCGTGTCGCCCAATTCGCGCAACGTGCTGGCGATAGCCTTCCTGATGGGGCTGGCGGTACCGATGGGCCTTATCTGGCTCGTTGAGACCTTCAACACGAAGGTGCGCGGCCGCAAGGACCTGGAAAACCTCTCCGTACCCTTCTTAGGCGAGATACCCCTGGGCTACAAGCGCCGCAAGGGGCTCCAGCGTCTGCGCCCCGCTCGTCCCGACGAGATGGACCAGCGCGTGATCATGGTGCGCAAAGGCTCGGGCAACACTATCAACGAGGCGTTCCGCGTAATCCGCACGAACCTCGAGCTTATGGCCGATGCTGAATCCACCGGCGCCCATACGCTGATGATAACCTCGGCCAACCCCGGCTCCGGCAAGACCTTCATAACGATGAATCTCGCGACCGTGCTGGCAATCAAGGGGAAAAAGGTTGCCATCGTCGACCTCGACCTGCGCAAGGCCTCCCTCTCGACATTCGTCAACCTCCCGCAGGTAGGAATGTCGGCCTACCTTTCGGGCCACGCTACTATCGACCAGATCAGAGTGCGCCGCCCGGTAGAGCCGCCTAAGCATCCCGAGCGCTTCAAGGAGAAAGACCTCGTCGAGACCCACGTCGACATCTTCCCCGTCGGCGCACTTCCTCCCAACCCGGTCGAGCTCCTCTATTCGCCGCGCCTTAAGGCCATGCTCGACGAGCTTCGCCAGGAGTATGACTACGTCCTGCTCGACTGCCCGCCGGTAGAAGTGGTTGCCGACGCGAAGATTATCAACCGCCACGCCGACATGACCGTCTTCGTCATCCGCGCCGGAGTCCTCGAGCGCGAAATCCTGCCCCACATACAGGAGTTCTACGACAACCAGCGCTACCACAACATGGCGATTATCCTCAACGGCACCGACCAGTCGCACCTCGGCCCGCTCCGCTCCCGCTACGGATACGGCTACGGGTATGGCTACGGCTACCACAAAAAGAACTAAGAGGGCGTATCACCCTCCCATCCGGGTACGGAATAATGAGGGCGTATCGAAATTTTCGATACGCCCTCATTGTGTCGTCCTTATCGGCTTCCACGGTTGAACCCAGGGGGGCATCCCGGTGTTTTATTACTGATAATACTCAACTATTCTCGGTTATGAAAAAAATAGGGATTTTCTACGGTTCGGAAACCGGCACGACTGAAAAGATCGCCCGCCGCGTGGCTTCGCTCCTCGGAGTCGCCGACAAAGACATACACAACGTCGAAGACACCCGCCCCTCGGCTGTCGGCGACTACGACATACTGGTTTTCGGCACTTCGACCTGGGGCTCCGGCTCGATGGAGGAGGACTGGTACGACTTCCTGGCCGGGGTCGAGGCTCTCGACCTGGAGGACAAGGAGGTAGCGCTCTTCGGCTGCGGCGACGAGACGATGGAAGACACTTTCTGCTCGGGCGTCGGGGAAATCCACGACCGGCTCAAGGAAACAGGCGCGAAATTCATCGCTCCTTACGACACAATCGGCTACACGTTCGAGCACTCGAAGGCGAAGCCCGACGACGCCCTGGAGGCCGTCGGCCTCCTGCTCGACGAGGTAAACCATCCCGAGCTGACCGAAACGCGCCTCCGCGGCTGGACCGCCCTGGTAGCCGACGCCGCTAAATAATGTGAAGTGAACAAGGTGAAAAGTGAAAATCAGGCTTCGCCTGAGTGAAGATGATACACAACCAATAAGATGATACCCAACCAGGTATCTCCTTCACCCTCCACCTTTTACCATTCACCTTTTAAGGCGAGCAAGTTGAAACTTGCGAACCCTAAATCATTAAATAACGCGAAAAACCAACGGCATTGCGGGAAATCAGCCCGCAATGTCGTATCTTTGCAGATTGATTGCCAAACGGCACCGCCATCCGCAAAGAATAAATGGACAAACTGATAAGCTCAGAAAAAATAGACCGGCTGAAACAGTTGTTGCAACCGGCTCGCAAGATAGTGATTACCTGCCATCTGTCGCCCGACGGCGACGCGATGGGCTCGTCGCTCGGCCTCTGCCGGGCGCTCCGCAACGCCGGGAAATGGGTCAGGGTACTCACCCCCGACACTCCCCCTAAATACCTCGGATTCCTTACCGGAGCCGAGGAGATAACGGTGTTCTCCCGCTTCGAGTCCCAGGCCGCGAAGCTCCTCAACGACGCCGACCTGATATTCTGCCTCGACTATAACGAGCCGAAGCGCGTCGACCTGGTGGCCAAGGCGCTCCTGGCGTCGAAGGCTCCGAAAGTGATGATCGACCACCACCTCCACCCCTCCGACTTCCCCGACCTCGTAATCTCCCACCCCGAAGTATCCTCGACCTCGATGCTCGTCTACCGGGTTCTCAGCCAGCTCCGCCGGGCCGACCTTATCGACCGGGAGGCTGCCGAGTGTATCTTCACCGGGATGATGACCGACACCGGCAACTTCTCCTACAACTCCAACGACCCGGCCCTCTACGAGGCGGTGGCCGACCTGGTAAGCCGCGGAATCGACAAGGACGTGATTTACAGGCGTATCTATTTCAACAACTCGGTCAACCGCCTGCGCCTCAACGGCTACGCTATGGACCAGAAGCTCGCCTACTATCCCGAACACCGCGCCGCGATCATCACCCTGACCCGCGACGAGCTGAACCGCTACCATTATCAGAAGGGGGATACCGAGGACCTGGTGAACCGCCCGCTGACCAGCCCCGACGTGACGTATTCGCTCTTCCTGCGCGAAGAGACCGACTACATAAAGGTATCCGCCCGGAGCAAGGGCCCCTTCCCGGTCAACGTCCTGTGCGCCGAGCATTTCAACGGCGGAGGCCACGAGAACGCCGCCGGAGGGGAGTTCTACGGCTCCCTGGAAGAGTGCGTCGCCCGCTGCGAGGCGCTGATGCCCGAATACGACAAATATCTCCCCGACCATAAATAACCTCCGAACCCACCCGTAAAAGACCCGCGGATGAAGACTATCAGACCTTTAATTATCGCGCTCGCCACCGCAGCCGCCGCTCTCCTGCTCCCCTCCTGCAACGACGGCAAGAGCTATTCCGAGCTTCTCAACGACGAGACCAAATCGGTAAACATATTTCTCGCCAAACAGCACGTGATCACCTCCGTGCCCGCCGACTCCGTGTTCGAGGTCGGGCCCGACGCCCCGTATTACCAGCTCGACGAGGAGGCATCGGTCTACATGCAGGTGCTCTCGACCGGCGACAACACCGAGCGGGTCCGGGACGACCAGCTCGTCTATTTCTACTTCACCCGCTACAACCTCCACGCCTTCGCGCAGACGGGGTCCCTCGATGACGCGGGGGGATGGGGCAACTCCGACGACCTGGCGGTAGGCTCCGCCTCGTTCCGCTTCAACAACTACTCGCTGTCGACCTCCTCGCAGTGGGGCTCGGCGTTGCAGATGCCGTTGCAGTTCCCCTCGCTCGGCCTCGGCTGCGAGGTTAACCTGGTAGTCAAGTCGCAGTACGGCCTGACCTCCGAAATCGCCCAGGTAATCCCGTTCATGTACAACGTGCGCTACTTCCGGGCGATGAGCAACTGATTCCGGCTGAACATTCTATCATTCATCATACACATCTATTCTATCCTTATTTATGGCACTTATCAAGTCGATTTCCGGCATCCGCGGGACAATCGGAGGCAGACCCGGCGAGGGCCTCAGCCCGGTTGACGTGGTCAAGTTCACCGCCGCCTATGCCTCCTTTATCCGCAAGACGGAGACCAAGGGCACGAACACTATCGTCGTGGGCCGCGACGCCCGTATTTCCGGCCCGATGGTCGACAGCCTCGTGACGGCCACCCTCTCGGCCATGGGCTTCGACGTCGTGAACATCGGCCCCGCCTCGACCCCGACAACCGAGGTGGCCGTGGTCGGCGAGAACGCCTGCGGCGGCATCATCATAACCGCCTCCCACAACCCCAAGCAGTGGAACGCCCTCAAGCTCCTCAACCAGGACGGCGAGTTCCTCAACGACGCGCAGGGTAAGGAGGTGCTCCGCATCGCCGAAGCCGACGACTTTACCTTCGCCGACGTCGACGCTCTCGGAACCATCCTCTGCAACAACACCTGGAACCGCCGCCATATCGAGCAGGTGCTCGCCCTCGACCTCGTCGACCGCGAAGCGATCGCCAAGGCGGACTTCACGGTGGCCGTCGACGCCGTCAACTCCGTAGGAGGCGTCGTTATCCCGCAGCTCCTCAAGGCTCTCGGGGTCAAGCACATAATCGAGCTTAACTGCGAGCCTACCGGCCATTTCGCCCATACCCCCGAACCGATTCCCGAAAACCTCACCCAGATCGCGTCGCTCATGAAGGAAGGGCGCGCCGATGTCGGATTCGTAGTCGACCCCGACGTTGACCGCCTCGCGATCGTGATGGAAAACGGGGAGATGTTCGTCGAGGAATACACCCTCGTCGCTGTCGCCGACTACGTTTTGCGCCACACCCCCGGAGCCACCGTGTCGAACCTCAGCAGCTCCCGCGCCCTCCGCGACGTTACCGAGGCCCGCGGCTGCGCCTACAACGCCGCCGCCGTCGGGGAGGTCAACGTCGTCGCCGAGATGAAGCGCACCGGGGCCGTCATCGGCGGCGAAGGTAACGGCGGAGTAATCTATCCTGCCGCCCACTACGGCCGTGACGCTCTCGTAGGGGTCGCCCTCTTCCTGACCCTTATGGCGAAGGAGGGGAAGAAGGTCAGCGAGCTGAAGGCCGGCTATCCCCCCTACGCGATCGCCAAGAACAAAATCGAACTCACCCCCGAAATCGACGTCGACGCGATTCTCGCCGAGATGAAGAAAATCTACGCCGACGAGAAGATTACCGACATCGACGGCGTGAAAATCGATTTCCCCCGGTCGTGGGTCCACCTGCGGAAGTCGAACACCGAGCCTATCATCCGCATCTACTCCGAGGCCCACACCATGGAGGAGGCCGAGGCGCTCGCCGACGACATCAAGAAGGTAATCACCTCAATCACCGCCAAATAAGCGGCCATAAACGAATAATGCGAAAGACATTACTGATTTTCAGCGCCCTGGCGGCACTTTTCAGTGCCCGGGGCGCTGATTTTTCCAACGCGCTCCCGACAGTGTCGGTAGCCTGCATGCGCTCCGAGCCGCGCCACGGGGCGGAACTGGTGTCGCAAGTCGTCATGGGCACCCCCCTGCGCGTCCTCGAGGAGGGGCGGGGCGACTGGTGGCGTGTCGAGACCCCCGAAGGATACCAGGGATGGGTGATCGGCAACTCGCTCAGCCTGCTCGACGCCGCCGGATTCGCCGACTGGCAGAACACCCCCCGCCTCTACGTCAGCTCCCCGGAGCCGCAATACGTCTGCTCCGACACCGTCGCCAGGGGCGCCATCCTTCCCCGCGTCAGCGACCTCGCCAACGGCGCTATCCTCGCGGGCAGCCCCGCCCCCGGCGCCAGGTTCTTCGCCGTGACCCTTCCCGACGGGCGGCAGGGATACGTCAACTCGTATGCCGCGGCCCCGCTCAGCGACTGGGCATCGCGACACTACGACGCTCCACGCATGCCCCTGACCGCCTCGCAGTATATGGGGACCCCCTATCTCTGGGGAGGCACCTCCGGCAAGTCGATGGACTGCTCGGGGCTTACCAAAATCTGCGCCTACGACATGGGAGTCATCCTTCCGCGCGACGCCTCGCAGCAGGCAAAGGAGGGGAAACAGGTAGTCGCCCCCGCGGGAGGCCACCCCTCGGAAGAGGAAATCGCCCTGCTCCAGCCCGGCGACCTCCTTTTCTTCGGCAACCCCCGCACCCGCAAGGTCAACCATGTCGGAATCTATATGGGCGACGGGCGCTTCATCCACGCCTCCGGGCGAGTGAAGGTCAACTCGCTGCGACCCGACGCCCCCGACTACCACCGCGCCACCCTCCTCACAGCCCGGCGCCTCTCCCCCGCCGATGCCGCCCGCTTCTCGGCCGCCTCCAACCCCCTCTACTTCCCCAAGCCCTGATAATTGACAGGCGGCGATGTGTAGGGACGCGGCACGCCGCGTCAGGCTCAGGGAAATCAATCGGTTCGTTAGCCGACTCGGGAAAATCTGTTGGTTAGGTGGTCGGGGCCAACGCAAACGCGGCACGCCGCGTCCCTACAAAGTTGGTGCCAATCCCGTCCACCTTGCCCACTCTGCCCACTCTGCCCACCCGTGTGGGCAACGTGGGCAACGAATGAATGTTTTTGGGGAGCGGCGGAGCCGCAAGGTAATTGTAGCCCCGGGTCGAGCGTCGCAGACGCGAAGGCCCGGGGTTTCGTTCCGGATTCGGACAACGGCCTCGGAGAGATTGTATAATCCTGATTGTTTGGTGTTTATTTTCGATTAACGGACATCTCCGATGCCCTGGCCATACGTGCGCCCATACCCCAGGCCTTCGCGTCTGCGACGCTCGACCCGGGGCTACAATTACCCCGCGGCTCCGCCGCTCCCCAAAGCTGGAGAATTGACAGGCCGTTCCTAAGCGATTGCCGTCCTGGGTGTCCGGGCGCCCAAACACCCAGGGCTGGGCGTATCCGACGTGTAGGGTCGAAGACCCTGAGCGTCCCCTACGGTCTGTACTGTTGGTGTCCACTCTGTCCACTCTGCCCACCCTGCCCACCGTGTCCACTCTGCCCACTCTGTCCACCGGGGTGGGCAGAGTGGGCAGGATGTCCGTCAGCGGTCTTTGAGAATCTATCGCAATCCGTAAAATCAGGGAGATTTACGGATTGCGATATTATTTTGACAAATCACGAACTCCCAATACGTTAAACTACCATTGAATTTTACGCTTTGCGAGTTGCAGATAAGGGCTTTATACCTATTTTCGCGAGTATCCGATCACATTATCGACTCACCAGGAATCGTAAACCAATACCATATGAGAGACAACAACACATTTCTCTGCGCCCTGCTGTTCGCGGTAATCCTCGGACTGCTCGCTGCCGACGTAGCGACTACCGACAACCGGGCGAAGACCGACGGGCCGATGGTCGCCCTCGCCTCGCGGCAAAAGCTCCCGGTCGTGTTAAACGGCGACACGACCTTCGTCAGCCTCGCGAAAGGGGACAGCGTACGCGTCATCGGCATTACCCGCCTGACGTACCACCAGGACGTGCTGGTAGAAACCGCCCGGGGAGACCGGGGGGAACTCGACGCGTCGCAACTGCCCGTCCGCCAGCTCGTGATAAAGGGGAAGAACAAGGGGGACACCCTCGTCAGCCTCACTCCGAAATACCTCGGGCTGACCGTCCACGGCTACTCCGGGCGCACGGCCTCCGGCGAGGAAGCGGAGGTCGACGGCGAGGACATCATACCCCTCCTGGAGGGATGGGAGAAGTACAACCTCGAAAACAACGCCTCGACCTCCGTCACCACCCAGGCCGCTTTCGAGAAAAGCCGGGGCAAGAGCCTCGCCGAGCTGGAAAAGATGTACGGGGCCGCTTATGACATCCTCGTAAACAGCGACGGTGGAAGGAAAGCCGGATTCCGCGTATACGCCTACGGCAGCGACGGGCGACCTTACAGACCTACCGTTACATTCACCCCCGAGGGGGGCGCCGACGGCTTCGAGTTCGAGTTCATAAAGAGCAAGGCCAACAACGGCTGGCTGCTCCGCAACCTCCCCCTGGCCGGGACCATAATCTCCATGCCAGTCACCAAACTGCTGACCCGCAGCAGCATATACGGCATACCGACCAATTCCGGCAAACCGGTGCCCTGGTATATGTACGTCCTGCTGGTGGTTGAAATAATAGCGCTGCTGGCATGGTACCTGCTCCCCCCTACCCTGCTCGTACTGCTGATGGGAGCGCTGCTGGGCGTTCCTATCGTGTTCCGGGTGTTCGGCAACGGGGCGCTGCGGGTGCTGTTCGTGGCTGTCGCCGCGGTGTCAGCCTACTGGTGGATGATAGCGCTTATGGCGTGGGGGATGCACTGGATTTTCACCCTCCTGGTGATACCCGCCGTAGCATACTTCACCCGCCTTTCGATGAGCGACATATCCGTGCGTTGCACCAAGTGCGGCCACCTGGAGACCGTCAAGTTCGACCACGAGGAGGTGACCGGCACCGAGTTCGTCACCAAGCCGTACTCCGAATTTAAGGGGAGCGTCGATTCCGGCACCTCCTACGACTCTTTCAGCCAGGGAATCACTACCCTGTGGAGCGACGGCTCGAAGAGCTACCGCACAGTACAGAAGCAGGTAAAGCTCAAGCACGAGACAAGCTCCTACGACGACTACATGGTGACATTCCTCGTGACCCACAAGATTATCTACTTCAAGTGCGCCAACTGCGGCCACGTCGAATCCTACAAGGACGACCTGTGGGAAGAGGTAAGCCGCCAAAAGACCGGCTCCCACACCGAGCGCACCACCGAGGTCGACAAAATCTACTGACACCCTGCCCACCCTGCCCACGGGGTCCATCGTGCCCACTCTGCCCACCCCGTGGGCAGAGTGGGCAGCGTGGTCAGGCGGCTTCGGGCGAGAGACCCGGCCCATTCTTCAGCATTATTTTCGCCACTAATGATTTCGATACCCCTACCTCGTCGGCGATCTGGCGCTGCGTCATCCCCTGCCGGGCCATCTCGGCGATGCGGCGGTCGCGGTCGGAGCGCTCGTCGTCCCCGGCCAGCAGCAGGTCGGCCTCCCGCCCGTAGCCGTTCTCGACGAATTTGAGCATCTCCCCCTCCCGCTCCAGGCGGTAGCGGATCACGTGCTCGTCGCCGTAGAGGCACTCGGCGGAGCGCACCTTTATCTGCTTGACGTAGCGCCCCTGCGGCTGGCAGGTCATATCCCTCCCTATGGCGAACATAGAGTCCATAAAGTTGGCTATGCGCTTCGACCCGGCCAGCGAGTTCTGCGTCAGCGGCGACGTGGCGGCCCGCTTGGGTGTGTGCGCCAGGCAGAGAATCGATAGCCCCATTGAGCGCTTGAGCGTAACGAGCGCCTGCATCAGCTCCCCGGCGGCATCCCCCTGCTCGGAGTTGTTGCAGATCCACGTCAGGTTGTCGATGATGAGGATACGGCTGTCGGTCTCCCGGGCGGCCATCTCTATGCGCTCGACCATCCCGGCGACCGTCGGGGGCATCTTCGTGTCGCCGAACTCGACGCGCAGCAGGTTGGGGCTGAAGCGGTACGCGTTGCCCGTGGCGGGGTCGGAGTAGCGCATCTGGAACTGCTTGGCGGCCAGCTCGAAGTCGAAGTAGAGCACCTTCATCCCCCTGCGGGCGACATGCTCCGCGATCTGCACGGCGTAAATCGACTTCCCCATGTTGGAGTCGGCGAAGAGGCAGGAGACCTCGTGCTCGTGCCACAGCGTCTTCCACAGCTCCACCGGGTCGGGCCGCTGCTTCTCCCGCTCGATCCATTCCCCGGCGGGGCGGCACACGAACAGGCCGTCGCAGATGCTCGCCCTCTCGAGGTCGTCGAGATACTCCTGGCGGATTTTCTCCATGAGGTCGATTTCCTCCTGAACAGCTTTGAGGCTGGGCGTGTGTGTCATAATCCGCCCGTTTTTCGATACTATGTATTCCATAGATAAAAAGGTTTAAAAGTTTAAAGGTTAATAAGTTTATAGTGGATAGTGAAGGGTGAAAGGTGAAGGAGATACCTCGTTTATCATAATGATTATCACCTTTCCCCCTTATCGGCTGGTATGGCCGGAGGCCATTGGTTTTGTTAACCCCGGGCGTTGCCCGGGGAAAGCGCCCCCTGCCCGCATTGCTGCGGGGTGTCGGGCCACATCGCGAAGTTAGCGCGCCGGAGGGGGGAGCCGTATGCGTTAATGCAACTTCCGGGGGGTGTCCGCCCTGTCCGGGCGGACAGGGCGGACAGGGCGGACAAGTTCGGACAACGGAGGAAGGATTGTGGTTGTAGGTTAGCGGCGAAGCCGCGGGGTAATTGTAGCACATTGCCGAGCGGCCGCAGGTCGCGAAGGCTGTGTGTATCGGTGTCATCGCCGCGAAACGGCCTCGAAGAGGTCGTATAATGCTGATTATTGGTCGTTTACATTCGATTAACGGACATCTCCGATGCCCCCGCCATTCGTACGCCGACACCCCAGGCCTTCGCTCCCTGCGGTCGCTCGACCTGGGGCTACAATCGCGCCGCGGCTCCGCCGCTCGCGACTGCCGCGGTAGCGGATTTGTGTAGGGACGCGGCGTGCCGCGTCAGGCTCAGGAAAATCAATTGGTTAGT
>CAJUFH010000034.1 GCA_910585755.1 uncultured Muribaculaceae bacterium
GAGTAATACTCGATATCCTCGTTGACCTTCTGCTTCTTGCGGATGCCGGCGGTGTCGACGAGGTAGAAGTCGAAGCCGAATTTGTTGTACCGGGTATAGATGCTGTCGCGGGTCGTCCCGGCGATGTCGGTAACGATATGGCGGTCCTCGCCGATAAAGGCGTTAATCAGCGACGACTTGCCGGCGTTCGGGCGCCCGACGATGGCGAACTTGGGAATCTCTTCCAGTTCCTCCTCCTGCTCGCTCTCGGGGAGCTTCTTGACGACTTCGTCGAGGAGGTCGCCCGTGCCGTATCCCGTCATAGCGGAAACGGGGTACGGCTCTCCCAGGCCGAGGCTGTAGAACTCCGGCACGTTGTAGAGCCAGTCGTTGGAGTCTACTTTGTTAGCCACCAGGATTACCGGCTTGCGGGAGCGACGCAGAATCTCGGCTACGCGGTCGTCGAGGTCGGTAACGCCGTTCATCGCGTCGACTACGAACAGCACCTCGTCGGCCTGCTCGATCGCTACCTGAACCTGCTTGTTGATTTCGCCCTCGAAAATATCCTCGGAGTTCACCACCCAGCCGCCGGTGTCGACAATCGAGAACTCGCGGCCGCCCCACTCCACCTTTCCGTACTGGCGGTCGCGGGTGGTACCGGCGGTTTCGTCGACGATGGCGCTCCGCGACTCCGTGAGGCGGTTGAAGAGAGTGGACTTACCCACGTTGGGTCGTCCGACTATTGCTACAAGTTGTCCCATAGGGAATAAATTTCAATCAATCTTTTACGCGAAGTTAAGTTAAATTTCCTAATTCCGCAAACAGCGGGGCTCACTCGACATAGCCGAAAGCCTTCAGCTTGTTCTCGCGGTTGCGCCAGTTAGGCTCCACCTTGACGAACAGCTCGAGGTAGACGCGCTTGTCGAAGAAACGCTCTATGTCCTTGCGCGCCTCCGTACCGACCTTCTTCAGCATCGAGCCACCCTTTCCGATCAGGATACCTTTCTGCGAGTCGCGCTCTACGAAGATGGTCGCCATGATGTGGATTCCGGTCTCGTTCTCGTCGAACTTCTCGACGATAACCTCTACCGAATAAGGCACCTCCTTGTCGTAGTGGAGAAGGATTTTCTCGCGTATGATTTCGGTAACGAAGAAGCGGGCAGGCTTGTCGGTCAGCGCGTCCTTTCCGAAATAAGGGGGAGCTACGGGTAGAAGCTCTACGATGCGCTTCATCAGGTTGTCGGTATTGAAGTGCTCTTTCGCCGAGAGGGGGAAAATTTCGGCGTTGGGGAGCAGCTCGCGCCAGCGGGCCGCGATCACTTCCAGCTCGCCGTTGCTCTTCAGCAGGTCGATTTTGTTGATAACCAGCAGGACGGGCACCTTCTCCTTTGCGACGCGGGCGAGGTAGTCGGCGTTCTTTGTCGGATCCTCTACGACGTCGGTAACGTACAGGAGCACGTCGGCATCCGTCAAGGCGCCGTCGGCGAAGTTACGCATCGATTCCTGCAGCTTATAGTTTGGTTTGAGGACGCCGGGGGTGTCGGAGAACACAATCTGGTAGTCGGGGGTGTTCACGATTCCCATGATGCGGTGGCGGGTGGTCTGCGCCTTGGAGGTTATAATGCTGACGCGCTCGCCGACGAGGTCGTTCATCAGCGTCGACTTGCCCACGTTGGGGTTGCCTACGATATTCACGAAGCCGGAGCGGTGGCCCTCCTTCACTTCGGGAAGCACTTCGGGGAGGTTGAGCGGAGCGACGCTCTCCGGGGTGTTCGCTATGTTGTTTTCGAGTTCTTCTGCCATAGTCAGGTGTTAGTTGTTAGTTTGTGTTTTCCATATAAACAAAAATAGCACCCGAAAAGATGCTATTTCCGTAATAATTCTATAACGCGGCTGTTCCGGTTGAGCTATCTTGCCGACTGGAACGGCACATTACATATCCCAAACAAGGTACATCGAGCCCCAGGTGAATCCGGCACCGAAAGCGGTGAGGATCAGTTTGTCACCCTTGTGGAGCTTGTCCTTGAACTCGTCGAGGCAGATGGGAATCGAAGCGGCCGACGTATTGCCGGTATGCTGGATGTTGACCATCACTTTCTCAGTCGGGATTCCGGCGCGGGAGCCGACGGCCTCGATGATACGGAGGTTTGCCTGGTGGGGCACCAGCCAGTCAATCGACTCGGGAGTAAGGTTGTTGCGCTTCATGACGTCGAGAGTCGCGGTGTACATGTCGGTCACGGCGTTCTTGTAGACGTTCTTGCCGTCCTGGAACAGGAAATGCTTTCCGGCGTCGAGGGTAGCCTGGGTTGTAGGCTCGGCAGAACCGCCGGCCCACATCACGAGGTGCTCCAAGCCGCGTCCGTCAACGTGGAAGACGGCATCCCGGACTCCCATGCCCTCCTCTTCGGTGGGTTCAACGAGCACGCAGGCGGCGCCGTCGCCGAACAGGGGGCAAGTGGCGCGGTCCTGGTAGTTGATCATCGACGACATCTTCTCAGTGCAGACAACCAGCACCTTCTTACGGAGCCCGCTCTTGATATATGCCGCGGCATCCTCGAGCGCCACGATGAACCCGGCGCAAGCGGCCTGGATATCGTAGGCATACGCGTTCTTAAGCCCCGTTCCCTGGCAGATTACCGACGCTGTCGAAGGGAAGCGGTAGTCGGGGTTTGAGGTCGCGCATATCAGGAGTTCTATTTCTTCGGGCTTGACCCCGTTTTCTGCCAGGAGTTTGTTAACGGCCTGTATCCCCATCCAGGAAGAGCCTTCCGGGCGTTTGAGGATACGGCGTTCCTTGATACCCACGCGGGTTGTAATCCATTCATCGTTGGTGTCGACCATTTTCGACAGCATTTCATTGTCGAGAATATCGTCGGGGAGGTACGATGCTATGCCTGAGATTCGTGCGTTGAGCATATGTAGCTTTTATATAAATTAAAGCCCCGCCGTCGCGAACTGTGAGAGTGGGGCGAGAGAGTGTGAGCTTTTTTCTGTGTGTGTCGCGGGTAGAGAGTGAGGGGGGAGCCATCGCTGTCGGGGCGCGAGGCGCTGCCGGTAAACTCCGGCGCGCCTCTTCAGGCCCTTAAGCGTTTTTGAAGTCTGCGTGATTGTCCGAAATCCATATATGCGGAATTCAGGCAACCTCTAAAAATCTCAGACAGCAGCGCCTTTTTCGATGGCGATTTTCCCGCGGTAGTAACCACATTCGGGGCAGACACAGTGGTAAACGTGCCAGGCTCCGCAGTTGGGGCAGATGGCCAGGGTAGGCATAACAGCCTTGTCGTGGGTACGACGCTTCGCGGTACGGGTCTTGGATTGTCTTCTTTTAGGATGTGCCATTGGTCTATATCAGTTTTTGTTGTTTTTTACTCGTTGTCAGCGGAATTGAACCCTTTGAGGGCATCCCAGCGGGGATCTGTCGGAGCGTTATCGGAAGCGGAATCATCTTCAATCTCGTCGAGCAGTTCCTCTTCAAGTTCGGCGTCGGGATCGTCAGGACGGGTCGCACGGTGTTTTTTCAGCAGGGCGCTCATCGCCCGGTTGCATTTTCCGAGCGGATGTACGTGCTTGATCGGGATGGCAAGCATGGCGGTATCATAAATCATATACGCCACGTTCACCGAATCGTCGCTTTCGGGAATCTCCAGCAGCTCGTCGGAGTCCTGCTTGAACTCGTCGCCGTACTTTACCACGATGTGGTATGCCGCGTCGACGGGGAGCTGGAGGTCGTCGAGACAGCGGTCACAGGCTACGGTAACCTCGCCCGTGAGATGGAAGTCCAGCTCGTAGACACCGTTGCGGTGGTTAACCGTCAGGGCAGCGTCCAAATCGGCGCCGCGCACGTCGGAACACTCCATATTCTCAAAGAAGCGCTTGTCGAGGCGGAAGTCATACTCCTTCACCCCGGCGGGCATGCTCTTGAGCGGCACCTTGTATTCGCTAAACTTTCCCACTGTATTGAGACGATTGATAATCAATAAGTTTCGCACCCGTAAGACTCGCAGGGCTTTCGCGCCGCGGGCCAAAGGGGCTGAAAAAACTGTGCAAAGGTAGGTAATTTATTCAGTTTTACCAACATTTGCGCCGATTATTTTTCGGCTTCATCCTCCGAAAGGATGGCCCGGAGCTCCTCGTCGGTTGCCGTCAGGCGGCGGCGGCATTCGGCGATGAGCGCCGTGGCGCGGCGCGTCAGTCCGGCGAGGCGGTCTATGTCGCAATTGTCGCTCTGCATATGTCGCAGAATCTGTTCGAGTTCCGCAGCGGCCTCGTTGTAGGTCATCTCCGCTAGGGGTTTTTTATCGTTGTCTTCCATTGTCAATCACCTATGTGTTAATCTGTTGTGCTTAGGAAAGTGCCATCGGCGAGCGTCGTCTCGACCACAGCGCCGGGAGGGACGGCGGCGACGGAGTTTACCGCCTTGCCCCCGATACGTGTTATCGAGTAGCCGCGGCGCAGGGTCGCCATCGGCGACAGCACCTCGAGCAATTCCTCCCGGGCTTTAAGGCGGTCATTCTGCCTCTGGAGAGCGTTGCGCCCCGCGGACGCGACACCATCCCGGACCATGTCGAGCCGCGACAACTGCGACTGAATCCTTCTGCCGGAAACGCCCGAAAGGAGCGACGCGGCCGACCGCAGCCTCCCCTTCGACCGTTCCACGGCGTTGAGAGCCGCCGCAGGCAGGAGCGCCTCGGCCTGGGCAAGCTGCTGGCGGTAACCACCGAGACGGTCCGTTACAATCTGCAGCACCCGCTGACCTGCGGCCGTCAGGAATCCGAGCAGCTCCTCCCCTCGCCCGATCAGCCATTCGGCCACGGCTGTAGGTGTCTTGAGACGCGTGTTGGCGATATAGTCGAGCACGGTCACGTCGCGCTCATGCCCGATGCCGATCGCGATCGGGAGAGGGAACTGGGCGACATTGGCCGCCAGGTCGTAATCCTCGAAAGCCTGGAGGTCGGCCGTGGCGCCGCCCCCTCGGATAATGACGACACCGTCCCAGCGCTCCCGCTCGGCGGCGATACGCCCGAGAGCGGCGATAATCGACGCGGGAGCCGACTCCCCCTGCATCGTGGCCTCGAAAAGGCCGGTATGGAAACGTATGCGCGAAGAATTATTGCGCAACTGGTTCATGAAATCCCCGTAACCGGCGGCTCCCGGAGAGGAAACCACGGCGACGCGCTGGGGAACCATCGGCCACACAAGGCTCTTATTGTCGTTCAGAATCCCCTCCTTGTCGAGTCGCTCGAGAATCTCGCGGCGGCGGCGCAGGAGGTCTCCCATCGTGAACTCCGGGTTGATGCTGCTGACGACGAACGACATCCCGAATACGGGATGCATCGATACGGAGCCGCAGAGCATCACTTTCAGCCCGGACGCGAACTGCTGCCCGGTCAGGCGGTAGAAATACGGGGCGAGCCGCGAATAGACATTCGCCCATATGCAGCCGCGGACGCGGGCTATCTGCCTCCCACCATCGTCCTTCTGAAGAAGCTCCATATAACAGTGGCCGCCTCGCACAGCGACATCGGCAAGCTCGGCAGTCACCCATACCCCGCTTGTCTCCGGGACCTGCACCAACTGTCCTACGACATTCATCAGCTCGCGGAGGGTCATCACTTTTTTCTGCGTACTCATTTCAAGGGTGTCATCTTCTTGCCGTCCCAGCGGTAGCTGAGGCTTTCCCGCAGTCCGCGCTTAGCGACCGGAAGCGCCTCTTCAGGGAGGTATTCCTCCGGGTGGCAGGTGATTGTCAGAATCGAGGTCACGGGATCGAAGGAAGCTCTCGACAGAATGAACGGCACGGCATTCTCGACATCCCGCCGCTCCTTCTTTCCTTCCTCCGTCAGCCAGTCATCAAGTTCCGGCTCCCTCATCAATGATTCAAGCGGTCTCCACGACTTATCGTAGAAACTAACGCTCGAATCATCCGCCGGGGTGCTGATTGTAGAGATGCGCATTATGACCGTGTCCCCCTTCGCCGTCGGGAGCAGTTGCAGGGTATGGGCCGAAACGTCCGACGACGAGAACTCGAGACGAATGTCGCTGACAGCCGTCACCCGGCAGTCGCCCCGCAGAAGATTGCGCGACGCTTTCGGCGAACCGCTGTTGAAATAGTCGAGCATATCGAGGCGCGTCAGGGAGTCGACGGTCGGGCACACCCTGGCGGGAGCCTTGGCGAAGGCTTCCGAAGCGGTCAGCGCCCGCGCCGCGGGGGGCGCGAGGCAGCAGGCGGCCGCGCCGCATACAGCGAGAGTCAGGAGTATGTCGCGCATTGCTTATTTCTTTTTCGACTTCTTCTTGAATATGGCGAAGGAATCATACGGGTCGGCCACTTCATCCTTGTGGGCGAACTTTTCCTTGCGGCGCGCCTTGCGGTTGGCGGGAGCAGCCGGCGAGTCGTCGAATTTCTCCTTCGAGCGGCGGGTGGCCGCATGGGCGTAGTCCTTATCCTCCTCGGCGATCTCGCTGTAGACGCGCTTGCCCATGAAGTCAAGCCCCTTCAGGGAGTTGACGACGCGGCGCGCATCACCCTTCTTAACGTCGAAGAGAGAATAAGCCGGGAGCAGGTCGATACGGCCTACGTCGACACGCGGACCGTCGACACTCTTGTTCAGCATCTCGATCAGGTTGCCGGCGAAGAAGCCATCGCGCTTGCCGAGGTTGACATAAACGCGGGCCATCCCCTTGGAGGCCGTGCGGCGGTCCTTCTCCTTGTCGGAGCGGGGGCCTTCGATAGCGCGTTCCTTCTCGCTCTTCTTGCGGGTCGGTTTCTCATCGATGAAGTCAATCGAGGGAGCGTCCTTGTAGTAGTTCAGCAGGCGGCGCAACTCCAGGGAGAGGATGCGCTTCGTCAGGTCCTCGCCGGAGAGCCACCCGAGCTTCTTCATCACTCCGGGCATGAAACGCTCCATCTCGGCGTCGTCGACCTCGGCGCGCTCGATCTGGTCGGCGAGGTGGAAGAGCTGTTTTTCTATGATATGGTCCGGAGTCGGCACCTCCTTGCGCTCGAAGGTCTTGCCGATTATGCGCTCGATTTCGCGGAGCTTCCCTTTCTCGCGCGAGTGGATAATAGCCACGCTGACGCCGGTCTTGCCCGCACGGCCCGTGCGGCCCGAGCGGTGGGTGTAAACGGCTGTATCGTCTGGAAGGCCGTAGTTTATGACGTGCGTCAGGTTGTCGACATCGAGGCCGCGGGCCGCCACGTCAGTAGCGACGAGCATCGAGATCACCCGGTCGCGGAACTTCTTCATCACTATGTCGCGCTGCTGCTGCGAGAGGTCGCCGTGGAGAGCGTCGGCGTTGTAGCCGTCGCGGATGAGGTTCTCAGCGACCTCCTGGGTGTCCCGGCGGGTGCGGCAGAACACTATGGCGTATATGTCGGGGTTGTCATCGGCAACGCGTTTAAGGGCGAGATACTTGTCGCGGGCGTTCACCATATAATATATGTGGCGCACGTTGGCGGCTCCCTCGTTACGGGTACCGATCACGAACTCCACCGGATCCTTCATATAAGTTTTCGCGATTTTCGCGATTTCCTTGGGCATCGTGGCCGAGAACATCAGCATCTTGCGCTCCTCCGGCACATGCTGGAGAATTTCGTTGATAGAGTCCAGGAATCCCATGTTCAGCATCTCGTCGGCCTCGTCGAGCACAACGGTATGCACATCCCCCAGCTTGACGACCCCGCGGTTGATGAGGTCGATCAGGCGGCCGGGGGTCGCCACGATAATCTGTGCGCCGTCGCGGAGCGAACGGATCTGGCTCTGTATGCTCGACCCGCCGTAGACGGGAATAACCCTTATGTCGGGCATATGTTTAGAGAAATCGGCCAGGTCAGACGCGATCTGCAGACAGAGCTCGCGGGTAGGCGAAAGGATAAGCGCCTGCGGGACCAGCCTCTCGGGGTCGATACGCTGCAGGACGGGGAGGCCGAAAGCCGCCGTCTTGCCCGTTCCCGTCTGCGCCAGGGCGACCACATCCCCCTCCTGTGTCAACAGGTGGGGTATCACCTTTTCCTGTACGGGCATCGGGGTCTCAAACCCCATTTCCTCTATCGCGCGGCGCAGCGGTTCGCTGACGCCCAATTCTTCAAATGTCATATCTCAAAATAGTTTTACAGGCACGGGGCGAGACGCCTTTCCGCACCGAATTAACACATCCCCCGAACTGACGTATGCCGGGAAATTACAAAGTTACAACAAACTCACCGACTTTTCGGCCTCCCGTCTCCATTTTATTTAAAATTTTTAAAGATTGGCCCGGTTTTTCGCTATCTTCGCGCAAGATATGGGAAAGAGACTGACTTTGCAGGTAGCCATACCGACCCACTCGCCGGAAGGGATTCGGCGCGTTGAGCGGCTCCTCCTCGCGCCCCGCAAGGGGGTAGGCTACGTCGTGTCGTGGCAGGACCACCGCGGCGCGGAGATACCGCCGGCCGTCGGCTCCCGCGCAGATGTCGAAATACTCCGCTTCGACGGCAAAGGGCTCTCGGCCAACCGCAACAACGCGGTAGAACACTGCCGGGCCGACATAATCCTTATCGGGGACGACGACCTGGTTTACAAGCCCGACGCATTCGACCGCATAAGGGACATATTCGAGCTCCACCCCGAAACCGACTACGCATCATTCCGCTACGAAGGACCCGACAACAAGCCCTACCCCGCGGGGGAAGTGTCGCTGAACCCGGTTCCGAGAGGATTTTACCAGACCACGTTCGAGGTCGCGCTGCGGCGCGACAGTCCCGCGGGGGAGCTGCGATTCTGCTCCCTTTTCGGACCCGGAGCGCCCTATCTCACAGCCGGAGAAGACGAATTCTTCCTCCTGTCCGCAGTAAAGAAGGGGGTCAGATGCCGTTTTTTCCCCCTGACAATCGCCAAGCACCCCACCCTCACCTCCGGCTCCCTTCCCCATAGCTCTGCCGGGCTGCTGCGCACCACCGGGGCTATCACCGCCCTGCGCCACCGCGTCTTGTGGATACCGCGGCTGCCGCTGACCGCCATGCGGCTCTCCCGCGCCGGGAAAGCCGGCTTTTTCACCGCCCTCTCGGAGATGACCTCGGGCGCGCTCTACGCCCTTCGGAAATTCCCCCGCGATTTTGCTGAGAAAGGGAGCGGGTGTTAGCGATTTTTTTCCTAACTTTGTGGCGCAAACAACACAAGCATCCGACACATAGTGGAAACGAAGTATATTTTTGTCACAGGCGGCGTGGTGTCATCTCTCGGGAAAGGGATTATCTCCTCATCGCTTGCCCGCTTATTGATAGCGCGAGGCTATCGGGTGACCATACAGAAATTCGACCCATACATCAATGTGGATCCGGGAACGCTCAACCCCTACGAGCACGGCGAGTGCTACGTAACCGTCGACGGCCACGAGGCAGACCTCGATCTCGGCCACTACGAGCGCTTTACCAACATCCACACCACCAAGGCCAACAGCATAACGACAGGACGCATCTACCAGAACGTCATAGACAAGGAGCGCCGCGGCGACTACCTCGGTAAGACGGTCCAGATCGTGCCCCATATCACCGACGAGATCAAACGCAACGTCAAGCAGCTCGGACTTACCGGCAACTTCGACTTCGTAATCACGGAAATCGGAGGCGTCGTCGGCGATATCGAGTCGCTTCCGTTTCTCGAAGCGGTCCGCCAGTTGCGGTGGGAGCTGGGGGAAAACAGCCTCTGCGTCCACCTGACCTACGTTCCCTTCATCGCCGCCGCGAAGGAGCTTAAGACAAAGCCCACGCAGCACTCCGTCAAGAAATTACAGGAGTTAGGCATCCAGCCCGACGTCCTGGTGCTCCGCACCGAGCACGACATCAACGCCGACATGCGGCGCAAAATCGCGCTCTTCTGCAACGTCGCTCCAGACGCCGTCATCCAGTCAATCGACTGCCCGTCGATCTATGAGGTACCCCTGGCGATGCACGCCCAGCACCTCGACGAAATCGTGCTCCGCAAGATGGGTGTTACTCCCGAAGGTGAACCACATATGGCCCCCTGGCTCAATTTTCTACAGAAGATGCGCGACGCCAGCGAGCCGGTGACCATCGGCCTCGTAGGCAAATACGTCGAACTTCAGGACGCTTACAAGTCAATCAACGAGGCGCTTTTCCAGTCCGCCACCTACAACGACCGCAAGCTCGACCTGCGTTACATCCATTCAGAGAAGCTCAACGAATCCAACGCCGACGAACTGCTCTCCCCGCTCGACGGAATCATCATCGCCCCCGGCTTCGGCCACCGAGGTATCGACGGCAAGTTCGCCGCCCTGAAATGGGCCCGCGAGCACGATGTCCCGACCTTCGGCATCTGCCTCGGGATGCAGTGCATGGTAATCGAATTCGCCCGCGACGTGCTCGGACTTCCCGAAGCCAACTCCTCGGAAATGAACCCGCTGACCCCCGACAAGGTTATCGACATCATGGAAGAGCAGAAGAGCGTGTCGAACCTCGGGGGAACCATGCGCCTCGGCGCCTATGACTGCCAGCTCAAGCCAGATTCCCTCGCGGCCAAGGCCTACGGCACGACGATGGTCAGCGAGCGCCACCGCCACCGCTTCGAGTTCAACGACGAGTACCGCCGGCGTTTTGAACAGGCCGGCATGGTATGCGCCGGAGAGAATCCGCAGACTCACCTGGTGGAAATCGTCGAGCTTCCCGGCAAACGCTGGTTCCTCGGCACGCAATACCACCCCGAATATTCCTCGACCGTGCTGTCGCCTCACCCTCTGTTCATGAGCTTCATGGCAGCCGCGATCGAATACCGCCGGCAGAAAGCCGACAAGGCCGGCAAATAACGAGGCCAGGCGGAAACATAAAACCCAAATCACGTTAAAAACCAACCACCTCACTCCTCCGTAAAAGCAGAAAATGGACAAAAACACCCTTTTAGGATTCCTTCTGATGGGCATGGTAATCTTCGGATTCATGTACATCAACAAAGGACAACAGGAGCGACGCATCCAGGAGATGGAGCAGAAAGCCGAAGCCGAGCAGGCCGAAGCAGCCAAAAACACAAAGACATCATTCGCAGTCGACACCCTGACCGCCGCCGAGGCGGCATCCGTGCCCGCCGTAATCCGGATGGTCGCCGCAGCCGACACCGCTTCGGCTCCCCGCTACAAGACCGCCAAAGTAGACCTCGTCTGCGAGGGTAGCACCGTCAGCGGCACCGTGCAGGCCCTCGACACCGTACTTAGCTACGAGACAGTCGCCTCCGGCCGATTCGGCGACAATATCAGCCTCGACAACCGCCGCGAAGCGCTCAAGAACCTCCGCGGCGCCCTCGACGACGCAGACCGCTACCGCGGTTTCGCCCGCCACCTGACAGGCACAGACAAGACCGTCAGCCTCAAGAACGACGTGCTCGACCTGGAGCTGCAGACCCGCGGCGGCCGCATCGCGCGCGCCACCCTGCACGACTACGACACCTACCTCCCGAAGTCGGCCAAGAGCGACGAAATCGACACAGCCCGCGTGCAGGTAATGCGCCCGGCCGACGGCTCTTACAGCTTCGTGCTGACCTCCGCGACCCAGCGCTTCAACACCGCCGACTTCTATTTCACCCCCGAGCAGGTCAACGACTCCACCGTCATGATGAAGCTCGACCTCGGAGGAGGCGCTTTCTGGGCCCTCCGCTACACGCTTCCCAAAGGTAGCTACGTTGTCCGCATGGATGTCGTCCAGAAAGGGATGGACCGCATAATCCCCCCGAGCGTCGCCACCGCCGACTTCCTCTGGAGCCAGCGCATGCACCGCAACGAGGTCGGCCGCACCTTCGAAGAGCGCAACTCCGGCCTCTACTACAAGTTTATCGGCGACTCCCCCGACAACCTCGAGGCGCAGGGGGAACAGGAGGAACAGCTCGACCAGCGCCTGAAGTGGATCGCGTTCAAGAACCAGTTCTTCTCGTCGGTAATGATACCCCGCACAGCCTTCCTGTCGGCCGAGGTATCGTCGAAAGACCTCAAGAACGACCCCCATTTCGTCAAGGCCCTCACCGCGAAAGCCACCATCGACTATAACTCGACAAACGAGAACCCCGTCAGCTTCGACCTCTTCCTCGGTCCGAACCTCTACCCCCTGCTCGACCACCTGAGCGAATCGCTCAAAGCCGAGAAAGAGGACCCCTCGCTCGACCTTACCGACCTCATACCCCTCGGATGGCCGATTTTCCGCTGGATCAACACCCTGATCATCATCCCCGTGTTCACCTTCCTCAGCAAGTTTATCAGTTCCTACGGCCTGATTATCTTCCTGCTGACAATCTTCATCAAAATCATCCTCTTCCCGCTCACTTACAAGAGCTATACCTCCCAGGCCAAGATGCGCGTATTAGCGCCTGAAATCAAGGCCATTAACGACAAGTATCCCGGCCAGGAGAACGCGATGACCCGCAGCCAGAAGACGATGCAGCTCTATTCCCAGGCCGGAGCCAGCCCGATGGCGGGATGCCTGCCGATGCTGCTTCAGATGCCTATACTGATTGCCATGTTCTGGTTCTTCCCCTCGGCAATCGAGCTGCGCGGCGAGAGCTTCCTCTGGGCCAAGGACCTGTCGGCCCCCGACTACATCCTGACCCTCCCCTTCACGATACCCTGGTACGGCAACCATGTCAGCCTCTTCTGCCTGCTGATGACCATCACCAACGTCGGCTACACATATATCAATATGCAGAACCAGCCCAGTTCGGCCTCCATGCCCGGCATGAAGTGGATGATGTACCTGATGCCTGTAATGTTCCTCTTCTTCTTCAACGACTACGCCTCGGGCCTTAGCTACTATTACTTCCTGTCGTTGCTGATCACCATCCTCCAGACCTGGATTTTCCGCCTCTGCACCAACGACGAGAAGGTACGCGCCCGCATGAAGGCCAACGCCGCCAAGCCCAAAAAGAAATCAGGCTTCATGGCGCGCCTCGAAGAGGCCCAGCGCCAGCAGCAGGCAATGCTCCGCGAGCAGCAGAAGAAGAACCGCCGCTAATACCATACATCCCACATCGAGATGAACTACTCCATACTTGACTTTCTCGGGCTCATAGGAGCCGTCGGCCTCTTCCTATACGGAATGAAGGTCATGAGCGAAGGATTGCAGAAAGCCGCCGGCGACCGCCTGCGCAACATCCTTTCCGCGATGACGCGAAACAGATTCACCGGCACTGTCACCGGCTTCTTCATCACCGCGCTGATCCAGAGCTCCTCGGCTTCGACCGTGATGGTCGTCAGCTTCGTTAACGCCGGCCTGATGACGCTGGCGCAGTCCATGGCAGTAATCATGGGCGCCAACGTCGGCACGACCTTCACCGCCTGGGTAATCGCCCTGTTCGGCTTCAAGGTCGACATCTCGGCCTTCGCCCTGCCGCTGATCGGCCTCGCGATTCCCCTGCTATTCTCCAGCAAGAGCCGCACAAAGTCAATCGGAGAGTTCACCATAGGCTTCGCGTTCCTCTTCATGGGCCTGGACATGATCAGCAAGTATGTCCCCGACCTGCAGAGCAACCCGGAGATGTTCGCCTTCCTGCAGCGTTACGCCTCGATGGGCTTCGGCTCGGTGCTGATATTCTGCCTGGTCGGCCTGGTTGTGACGATGGTCATCCAGTCATCGGCGGCGACCTTCGCCATCACCCTGATCATGTGCTCGAAAGGGTGGATAACTTTCGACCTGGCCTGCGCCCTGGTCCTCGGCTCCAACATCGGCACGACCATCACCCCGCTGCTCGCCTCGATGAGCGGTAACGTGGCGGCGAAACGTACAGCCATGGGGCACCTGCTCTTCAACCTCCTCGGCACAGTATGGGTGCTGGCGGTATTCTTCCCGTTTGTCGACCTCAACTCCTGGATTACCCAGGAAATCGGCCAGGGAGACCCGTCGGCCCTATATCGGTACGTCACAGACCTGCAGACAGCGCATCCCGACATCTACAACCAACTCTACACCGCCTCGCTGCCTACCGACGACGGCGTGGTGCTCCACCACCGTTCCGTCATAGCGACGATGCAGGTAAGCGTGTCGTTCGGCCTGTCGATGTTCCACACGGTCTTCAACCTCATCAACCTGTCGATTATGATCTGGCTGACGAACGTGTATGTCAAAATCGTAGAATGGCTCGTGCCCGCCAAGCATCACGGCGACGACGAGTTCCAGCTCAAATTCATCCAGGGAGGTATCCTCTCCGCTTCCGAGCTTAACATAAGCCAGGCCGAAAAGGAAATACACGTCTTCGCCGAGCGCGTCGCGAGAATGCTCCCCATGGCCCGCGAGCTGGTCCACACGAGGGACAACTCCGACGATTTCAACAAGACGTACTCGAGGCTTGAGAAATACGAGGAGATTTCCGACCGCATGGAAATCGAAATCGCCAACTACCTCAACCGATGCGCCGAGGGAAGACTCTCCAACGAGTCGAAACGCCGCATAGCCTCCATGCTCTCCATCGACTCCGAAATCGAGAGCATCGCCGACTGCGCCCTGGGGGTAGGCAAAATCCTCCTGCGCAAACAACAGAGCGGGGTCAAGTTCAACGAGGAGATATACAAGAACGTCGACACGATGTTTGACTACGTAGCCAAGGCGATGGAGAACATGATCCTCCTCCTGAGCGACATAGAGAAACAGACCGAGCCGGACATCCTGCGCTCCTACAACCGCGAGCGCGAAATCAACAACCTGCGCAACCAGCTCCGAACCGCCAACGTCGAGAACATCAACGAGCGCCACTACGAGTACCAAAGCGGCATCTACTACATGGACATCATCTCGACCCTCGAAAAGACAGGCGACTATATAATCAACGTCGTCGACACGCTGCGCGACGAGTACAAACGAACGCATGCCCGCGGCTGACACCATAGCAGCTTCTCAGCACCCGGGGCCCGCGCCCGAGAGCGCCGCAGAGTGGGGAGTATCCGTCGAGGATGCTCCCCGCGAGCCCTTTGCCCCCACAGGGGTATGCCTGGCCTGGGAAGCGCCGATGACCGCGGAAGAAAAAGCGCTGTACTCCACCCGCCCCCCCGAATGGGAGCGAGGCGTAGTAGGCACCCCGAGGGCCGTCACGGCGGGAACCGACCCGCAGGTTATGGGTATCATCGTCGGAGTGCTTGTGCTACTCGCGCTCAACATGCGCCACATACGGCGCCTGTTCCACGCGCTCCCGCAGGACCTGTGGTCGCTTCGCCGCCGCGCCAACGTATTCGACGAGCACACCGCCAACGAGACCCGCTCGATATTCCTCCTGATCGCGCAACTGTGCGTGTTTTCCGCCGTCATGTTCCTGCTGTGGCTCGCGCCGAGGGGAAATACCGCCGGATTCGGATTGATCGGCCACGGAGCGACCCTTTCGTCGGCGATAGGATGGCTCACCGCGGCGACCGGGAGCTACTATCTTTTCCAGCTCGCGGCGGTAGGAACCGTCGGATACGCCTTCACCGACCCCCTGCGCTGCTCCCAGTGGCGCCGCGGGCTAAACGCCTCCTCCGTGCTGCTGGCGCAGTTAATCACAATTCCGATGCTCGTGGCTCTTTTCTATCCCGGGGCCACCGGGGCGATGCTCGCCGTATGCGCGGCATCCTATGTCGCGACCCGGCTCGTGTTCATAGCTAAAGGGTTCCGCATTTTTTACCGCGGACCTCTGTCGCTGGTGTATTTCATCCTGTACGTCGGGGCTCTCGAAATACTTCCGCCGGCTGCCCTGATCAGGATTGCCCGAGCCATATGCCGAGGCGAAATTGTCGGTTTTACAGTTTTTTAATGAGGGAATTAGCCGGAATCTTTGGAAAATTTCGTAACTTTGCGCGTTGAAAATACCGGTCAAGATATTTAAGCAAGCAAAGTCTCCAATTCAGGCTTACTTAATGAATCTCACACCGCTAATCAGTTAAATTCATCAACCCGATTGAGAAATTTAACATAGGGTTGACAATTCAGCTCATTATCGTGAAAGTAAAGAAGATTTTAGTATCGCAGCCTAAGCCTACTTCCGACAAATCACCCTACTATGACATCGCCGAGCGCTACGGCGCCGAGGTGGTTTTCCGCCCGTTTATCAAAGTCGAGGGGTTGTCGGCCCGCGAGTTCCGCCAGCAGAAAATCAACATCGCCGACTACACGGCTGTAATTTTCACAGCGCGCACCGCGATTGACCATTTCTTCCGCCTTTGCGAGGAGATGCGAATCTCGATTCCCGACACGATGAAATATTTCTGCACGACCGAGGCAATCGCCCTCTACCTGCAGAAATACATCGTCTACCGCAAGCGCAAAATCTTCCACGGTCTTACCGGCAAACTCGACGAGCTTATCCCATACCTCACGAAACATAACAAGGAAAAATTCCTGTTCGCGGTCTCCGACGTTCACAACGGTGCCCCCAACGTGCTCGACCAGTGCGGCATCGACTACACCAAAGCAGTAATGTACCGCACCGTCAGCAACGACTTCTCCCCTGAGGAGAAATTCGACTACGACATGCTCCTGTTCTTCTCCCCCGCCGGAATCGACGCGTTGCTGAAGAACTTCCCCGAATTTAAGGAAGGACAGGGAGACGTCCGCATCGGATGCCTCGGCGCGGCTACCGCGAAAGCCGTAAAAGACGCCGGACTACGCCTCGACCTCGAGGCCCCCAACCCCAAAGCGCCCTCAATCACGGCCGCCCTCGACCTCTTCCTCAAAGAGAACCAGGATTCCACCGAAAAAGAATAAGGACAGACCCCAAACCGCTTCCCGTCGTGAAAACCTATGGCTTAGGAAAATCCCACAAGCTATGCTCGCAGACAGCCATCGACCGGCTTTTCAGCCAGGCCAATGGCTGTCGCAGCGCTTTGGCCTACCCACTCCGCGCCGTATGGAGCGCCGAGGGTGTACGCCGCCGCGAGGCCGACGAGCCGTTGAAATTCATGATTTCCGTACCGAAGAAGAAGGTACGCAAAGCGGTTGACAGGGTACTGATGCGCCGTCGCATACGCGAGGCATACCGCCTGCGCCGCCCGGCAGCCGCTACGGAACCATTGGCGGCGACCGATATAGTATTCGTCTACGTCGCGCAAGGGACGGAACCGTATGCCCGTGTCGACGGTGCAATGAAGCGCCTGCTGAAAAAAATCGCGGTTCCCGCCGCTGAAACCCACTCTCCCGACGATGCCGCAGCCGGACAGCAATAGCAACTGGTCGTTGTCGAAGATTCTCGCCGCGCCGCTGATAGTGTGCGTCAAGTTCTACCGATACTGCATATCCCCGATGTTCCCCGCCGCCTGCCGGTTCACCCCGACCTGCTCCGAATACGCCCTTGAAGCGCTCCGCCGCCACGGCCCCATCAAAGGCTTGTGGCTATCCGTAAAACGCATTTCGCGCTGCCATCCCTGGGGAGGCAGCGGCTACGACCCGGTGCCATGATTCCCCCTCTACCCGAACGGCTGCGCGGTCTCAGGGACATACATACCCACCGCCGCGAAAACAACCCTGCGGCACTCGTGTCCCTTCTGCCGGAAGAAGCAGCCGAATTTGCGGCCACACGACCCGACACGCTTTTCTCCGCCGGCATACATCCATGGGAGCCTTACATCTCCCCTGAAGAGGAAGAGAAGCGTTTCGCGGTCCTCTCAGCCGCTCTTCTCCCCCACAATGCCGCGGCCATAGGGGAAACAGGCTTGGATGCGCTCAAAGGCCCTGACGCGGCAATCCAGGAAGCGCGTTTCCGCCGCCATATTGCGCTCAGCGAGAGCCTGGGTCTCCCTCTGGTAATCCATCTCGTCAAAGCGCAGCAACAGCTTCTCGCCATCCGCAAGGAAGTGAGCCCCACCCAGCCCTGGATTATCCACGGCTTCCGCGGAAAGGCACAGCAAGCCTCCCAGCTCGCCAAAGCCGGGCTATACATCTCTTTCGGAGAACATTTCAACCCCGCGGCGCTTGCCGCAGTCCCCGCCTCGCAGCGCCTCGCCGAAACCGACTAGTCCCCCCTCCCGATCGATGCAATCACCGTCTCCCACGCCCAAGCCCTCCGCTAATCTATATTATACGACCTCGTCGAGGCCGTTCCCCGGAGATGACACAGATACACACAGCCATCGCGACCTACGGCCGCTCGGCAATGTGCTATAAATACATCGCGCCTCCGGCGCTTACCTGCGTCTTCGCCGCATATACATATTATTTATCTTATTATTTATCTTTTCTATCGCAGAATGATACCTCAAAAGCGGCGAAGCCGCGGCGTAATTATAGCCCCAGGTCGAGCGACCACAGGGAGCGATGGCCTGGGGTATAAGCGCATTAATGGCGTGGGCTTCGGAGAAGTCCGCTAAAATTCCTTTTTATTATTCATTGGTGCCGGCGAACTCCATCAGGTACGCCTTGATGAAGCCGTCGAGGTCGCCGTCCATCACGCCGCCGACATCCGAGGTCTGGTAGCCTGTGCGGTGGTCCTTCACGCGGCGGTCGTCGAAGACGTACGAGCGGATCTGAGAACCCCATTCGATTTTCATCTTCCCGGCTTCCACCTTGGCCTGCTCCTCGAGGCGGTGGTTCATCTCCTTCTCGTAGAGAATCGAGCGGAGGTGGCGCAGGGCGTTTTCGCGGTTTTTGGGCTGGTCGCGGGTCTCGGTGTTTTCAATCAGGATTTCCTCCTTCTCGCCGGTATAAGGGTCGGTGTACTGGTAGCGCAGACGCACGCCGGACTCCACCTTGTTGACGTTCTGACCACCCGCGCCACCTGAGCGGAACGTGTCCCACGACATAAGTGCCGGCTCGATTTTCACATCAATCGAATCATCGACCAGCGGGGTTACGAATACCGACGCGAACGAAGTCATACGCTTGCCCTGGGCGTTATACGGCGACACGCGCACCAGGCGGTGGACGCCGTTCTCGCTCTTCAGATAGCCGTATGCGAAATCACCCTCGACGTTTATAGTGCAGGACTTGATTCCGGCCTCGTCACCTTCAAGAAGGTTGGCCACGGAGGTCTTGTAGCCATGCTTCTCGCAATAGCGCAGGTACATACGCATAAGCATAGAGGCCCAGTCCTGGCTCTCGGTACCCCCGGCGCCGGAGTTAATCTTTATGACGACATCCATGCTGTCCTCCTCGCGGCGAAGCATGTTGCGAAGCTCGAGCGCCTCGATTTTCGATAAGGCGTCGGCATAGAACGCGTCGAGTTCCTCCTCCGTAACGAGTTCTTCCTTATAGAAATCCCACGCGTTGGCAAGCTCGTCGACAGCCACCTCGACATCGTGATAACCGTTGACCCACGCCTGGAGGTCCTTGATTTTTTTCATCTGTGCCTGCGCCTCCTTCGGATGCTCCCAAAAGTCAGGCACATGGGTGCGCAGCTCCTCCTCCTCTATCTGGATTTTCTTGGAATCAATGTCGAGGTACTTTTTCAAGGCGTTCTTGCGTTCAATTGTCTCTTTAAGCTGTTCCTGTGTAATCATTTGGTGAAAGGGGTGAAGACGGTGAAGAGTGAAAGGTGAAAGGTGAAGGGTGGAGAGGGAAAGGGAGAGCGTCAGTACCACTCGATACCGTTGGTACGGGAAGAGCGTTTGTCGTACTTCAGGTCGCTCAGGAGCGACGACTTCACTGAGATATGGAAGTTATAGCTCTTATACGGGCCGACGGGAATCACACTCGCCCGCATCGCAAAACAGTGGAGATCGCGCCCGATATTGATGTTCATGTACGCGATTTTGTGGGTATCGAAGTTGTAGGATGCCGTTGCGGAAAACTCCCAGTTCTTTGTCGGGCGGATATTGCCCGACAGGCTGAGATTCTGCGTTATGCGGCCGTCATACTCCATTTTCTTCTTGTTGAAGGCCCCGTAGGAGTAGTTGATCGAGTAGTTGACGCTGAGGCTCCAGGGAACCGACCACGGGGCATAGCCGTCCTCGTCAAGCGTGATGTCGTCGTTACCGTGGTTGTGGCCGCCGCGCCCTCCGCGGGTATCGCGGTTCAGGTAGTCGTTGTCGAAACCCGACGATTCGTCGGGGGGCGGATTGTTCTGCCCTTTTCCCTTCCCTCCGTCATCCTTTTTCTTCTTTTTGAAAGTGTCGTTGTTGAAGGTGTACGAGAAGGAGGTGCCGGTAGACGACAGGCGACCAAGCCCCTTGCCGACTTTCCAGCGGGGCACGTTGACGCGCACCGGGTTACCGGCGGCGTTAAGCTGGTAGGTATACACGTCCCAGGTTGCCGAAAGGCTCAGGTTGAACTGCTTGGTCAGGCGCAGCAGCAACGAGGTGTTGATATTACTCCAGTTCAGGGAGTCAGCAGCGAAGTTGTAGCTCTGCGACACGGTGAAATTCTCGATAAGCGAAATCTTCTTTTCTCCGATGGAATCGTTGTCGCTCTTGACCTTCATCTCGACATTGTTGGCGAGAGAGACGGAGACAGCTCCCGTGCGCCCTTCTCCCGGTACTCCGAAAAGCGCGTTGGGGAACAGCGAGTAGCGCCTCGTTTGCTTGTTGCCCTGCGGGTCGACGTAGCTGTATTGGCCGTAATAGCCGAAGAACGACGAGCCGAAGTCGGGAGCGCCGGTAAACGAGATTGTCGGGGTGAGGACGTGGCGTATCATCTTCACCTTGTCCCCTAAGAACGGCAGCGGCTGGAAGAAGCCGTAAATCTTCGTATCGAGCGAGACTGACGCGTTGAAGTCCCATACGTTGTAGAAGCTGTACGACGTATCGGCTACCTCGGCCGAAGCGGCGGGGTCCCACGAGCGGCGCACCTTCTGGGTGTACATTCGGTCGTTGAGCGAAATCGACGGCGTGAGGTTGAAATATTTGAAGAGAGAGAAGGTCGCGGAGATAGGCACGCTGTGCTTCATGCCGTTGCGCCAGTCCTTGATCAGCGACTTGTGGAAAAACTCGTTCTGCGGCGCTGTAAGGGAGTTCTGAAACTGGCCGGAGTAGGACAGGCGGATTTTCTCGTACCATTTCTCGTCGCCGACAGCCTTTTTGCGCTTAAAGGGGTTGGTCTGCGACATCGTGACGTTGATGTTAGGGAACGAGATAGCGAGGGTCGAGTTCTGAGTGCGCTGCGAGATATTCAGCGAGGTCGATAGCGACCATTTCGACTGCGGGAAGCGGTATGAGAGATTGACGGTCGAACTCTTCGTGTTCTCGGTGAACGCGCTCGAATAATAGGAGTTAACCGAGTTGCGGGTATAGCCCGAAGTAGTGAAGTTCACCGATGCCGACAGGTTCATGTTGGGGTTCGCCTTTGAATCCTGCGTGTGGCTCCAGATTACCTGGAAGTTCGTTGCCGTGGAATAGTCGGGATCCCCCTTCTCTCCGTAGATGCTTTTCAGGTAATTGATATTGAAGCGGCCGTTGAACTTATAGCGTTTGTTGTAGGTCGATTGGGCGGAAAGGCCCCACGAGCCCTTGGTGTATATTTCCCCCGTCAATGCCATATCAATATTGTCATTTATGGCGAAATAATAGCCGCCGTCGCTGAGGTAGAAGCCCCGGTTGTAGTCGTCGCCGAACGTCGGGACAATCACGCCGGAAGCGTATTTGTCGGTAAAGGGGAAATAGCCGAACGGCACGGCGAGAGGGAGCGGCAGCCCCGCGAGCACCATATACGCCGGGCCCGTCACGATGTTTTTCTTCGGTCTTACCTTCGCGCGGGTAAGCTGCAGCCAGAAGTGTGGGTCCTCGTGGTTGTCGCAGGTGGTGTATTTGCCGTTCTGTATGTAGTAATCCTCCCCGGCGGTCTTCTTCGTCTGGCCTCCGGTTAGATACCCCTCGCCTTGCTGCGTTATGACATCGGAGATAAATCCGCGCTTCGACTTGAAGTTATAGCGCATCGTTTTGGACTCGTAGCTCGTGCCCCCCTCCTCGAACACGGGGGTTCCCTGAAGGTCGCCGATAGAGTCCGGGGTACCGCAGGCGTAGACAATGCTGGAATCCAGGTCGAGCTGGATTTCCGAGGCGGTAAGTTTCAGGTTTCCGTAGTCGACCTTGCCGTCGCCGTACATATACGTTGTCTGACGCCCGATAAGAATCATGGAGTCAGCCGACGAGAACACAACCTGGTTGTCGAGATCGACTTTCTGACGGCGTATTTTCGACTGACGCGGTGGCCGGAGCGAGTCGGAAACGACGGCTAATGAGTCGGCTGCCGCGGGGACGGAGTCATTCGCATAAGGCACGGAATCGACAGCGGCGGTGTCGGCCATCAGCCACGCGCCGTTCATCGAATCAATCACAGCCGAATCCGTGGGGGAGAAAAGCGTCCGGGCGGGAGCGGAAAGGAGCGGTATGTCCTGCGAAGAATCCGCAAGCTCGGCCGGTGCGTCGGCCACAGGGACCTGCGAGGACGCGTCAAGGCCGTCGCGGGAGAAGAGATTCCCCGCGAGAAGAGACGCCACGAATATCAGCAGTATATATATATGAGAATGTCTCAATTAACTTCTTCGCAAAATTCCTTGCAAAATTACGCAAATTCCCTGACATTCCCCACCCTGCCCGTCAAAAAAATAAGAAATGCCGCCCATCACAATCCCGTATCGGAACTGACAGCCTCAACGCATTATTAATTTCCGGGTAACAGAGGGGCCCGCGTCGCTGACTGTCAGCATATAACAGCCCGGAGTCAATCCCTCGAACATCGTAACGCCCGACTCTGCCTTATTGACGGCGACAACCGCGCCGTCAATCCGACTCAGGTGCGCCACCGCGCCCTCCGAAAGCCCCGACAGGCTTATCGTTCCTGCCTCGGCCACAACTCGGAATTGAACTTCTTTCAGCGGCTCTTGTAGAGACGAAGTTCCGTCGGTTATATATGGGAACTCCGACCAGCCGGGAGCTGAACGATATGCCTCAACAGCGCCGACCGGCACTTTCAGACCGCATCCATCTGTTAAGATTCCGCTAAAAGAGTTGGATGCGAGTGCGGGAGGAGTAGGATTCAGCAGTATGATATTCTTTACCGAGGTACATCCGGCAAACATATATTCGCCTAATTTCGAGACGTTTGCTCCGATTGTTATTGATGCAAGACTCTTGTTGTCGGAAAACGGGGAATAGCCTCGCCGTGAGGTGTAGGTAAGCTCTCGGCCGAGATACAGCGTCGCGACCGGGGCATCGGCGAACAGTCCGGCGTTGAGCATCGGAATATACCCCATCGAAAGGGGTTGTCTGCCGTCAGCGACCACCACTTCCGCAAGAGTCGAGCAGAAGCTGAACGCATCGTTTCCGATTGAAAGAACGCTTTCAGGAATCGTTACGGAAGTCACGCCTACGCACTCCTCAAACGCCTTATCGTCAATCGCTGTGACCGCGTACTCCCAATCGTCTGCCCTTACTGACGACGGAATAACAACCGGCCCCGTCAAGGATGCATCAGCCTTGACCAACGACGCGTAGTTGCCCGTCAAGATTGAATACTCCAACCCGTCAACGCTGAAATGCCCGGTTGCTGCCACAGCGCACAACCCAGCGGCGAAAGCGAGCATCAATATATGTAACCGCCGGCAGTTCATTTCTTCTTATCCTCTTGCAGTACGGGGACAACCGGGGGCTGCTTCGAAAGCGGGAAGCGGCGTTTGTCGGGATTGTCAATCATCCCCTGCTTAATCATAATCAGGGAGTCTGTGGCCGTGATATTATCACCCGTGCCGATTGCCGTCGAGGGGGAAGCTATGCCGCCGGCTCTGTCAAGCCGGGAGCCGCGCCCTCCGGGCCGGGAACCGCTAACATTCCCGGCATTAGATGACTCCGGGAAGTCGAGCTTGCCGAGTTTGGCCTTGGATATGCCGGTGCGGAACACGCGGTCTATCTGCTCCACAAGGTTGATTCGCGTCGTGTCCGCGATTGCCTGGCGTTCTACCGCCATGCGCTCTTTGAACTTGGCGCCCCCGAGCCTTATTTTCATCTTGTCGGGAGTTCCCTTGATATTGATTCCGAACTTAAAGGGTATGGGGGACTTCAACACCGAAACATGGTAGTTGAGGTTCATTGCCAGGTCGTTATGCCCCATGACTCCGAGGCGGTAACGGTCCATGTCAAACATAAAGGGATACAGCTCGATAGTAGAGTTGTCAATCACGACCTCGACAGCCATATGGTCGATCATGTTCTTTTTCTTGTCGCGGAACAGAAGCCACTTTGATATGGTCTTGAACGTTTCGGGGTCGAGGAGCACCAGCGAGTCCCCCTCGATTTTAATGGCGGCCTTCAGAGTCGGTATGTCGATATCCATGTTAGGCATCAGGTCGGTTGTGACTGCTACATCGGCGTTGACGATGCCGCCGAAGCTCTGCAGCGCCGGAAGCAGGGAGTCAATAGCCGGAATCAGCGACTCAAGCCTGTCGAGCCGGAAGTCATGCACCCTCATCCCCAGGCCGAACTGGAGGTCGTCTGCCGCCGGAGCCGAATACAGGCCGTCGACATCAATCGAGCCTATGTCGGTCGAGGCGGAAAGGTCGCGGAGATTGACTGCCCCGTCAAATACCATCAGGTCTCCGTGGAAATCTCTGAGCGCCAGGTCTGAATAGAGAATGTTGTCGGCCCTCATATGCAGCCGCGCCTCTACGTTGCGCGGCACCAGCAACGGCCCGGTCTTCACCGTGTCGGCCATTTCGACAAGCCCTCCGTCATCTGTCTCGCTGTCGCTCCAGACCATCGCCGAATCGGCCTGCTGGGCGAGCGCAGGTCCAGCGAAGAGCGCCTGGACAATCTCGTTTACATTGATAGTGTCGGACCGCACGCCAAATTCCACCCGTATTGTGTTGTTTCGCTTCGAGGTTAGCGCCCGGCGCAGGTTTGAAATCGTACCGTTGAGGAGGAAGTCGCTCCGCCCCGCCCGGTAAGAGAGATTCGACAGCACAACCGAGTCGTTGTTGAAGCGGAGGTCGATATGGCTCAGGCGGTTGTCAAGCGGGAAATACGGTGTGACCAGGCGGCCGCGGCGCGCGGTTACCCTGCCGCGGAAATCCCAGCGGCGCAGCAGCGACCGTTCTTTCGCGTCGAGGGTCAAGTTGAGATTCCCCTCGTTGGAAACCGCGGCGGAATCGGTCCGGTGCCCCCGGTTGGAGCGCGGATGAGTACCATCGGCCGGGCGGTGTCGCCGCTGGCGCATATGCACCGTGAGATCCATATTCGACTTCAGCATAGCGACCTTTGTAAGCGCCTGCCCCAGGAACATCGCCCCGGCTTCCACGCGAAGCCCCATCTGCGGCGACTTGGCATCCCCCATATATCGACGGAGCGTTCCGGCAATCGATGCCTTGCGCAGACGGGCGCGCAGGGTATCTGCCGGTGAATCGAATTTCAGACGGTCCACGGCGATGCGGAACCCGAAGGGGTTAATCTCGGTAGTGTCAGCCGAAGTGCTGCGGTTCATCGCTCCCGCCCCCGCCATAAAGTCGCGGGCTTCCAGGTCCATTCCCATGCCGCTGAACGAGAGGGAATCAACTTTCAGCGATACCTGTAACAAAGAATCGACTTTCGCCCCGTCGGGTGTGACAAACTTCCCGTTGGTGCCGAAATCCAGCGTGGCAAGCTCAATGAAAGCCGTCCCCGTCTCGGGAACTTCGGCATGAATGCGGCGCAGATTCAGCTCCCCCTTGATATCGGCCCTGTGGAACTGCTGGCCCGAAAAGTCGCTCGCCGCGAGATTGAAGTCGGCATTGCCGTCAATCACGCCAGAAAACTTCGCCGGAATCGCGGCTGCGATTCTCGGAGGTAGCTGCCCGAGGTCAATGCGCCCTTTAAACGCGCCCCGCACTCTCGGATCAGACACAATCTTTGAAATCGTTCCCTTCAGATCGACATCCGCACCGAGACCTTTGACCACGAATCGCTCTATTTCAAATTCTGAATCGTCAGGCACGGCACCGTCATAACGGGCGGCTATCGCGGCTGCGAATTTGTCGATTCGCGCGTTCTCGTAAGATAACGAGCAGTCGGGTATGTTGAGATTGGCTGTGAACGACGGAAGCACCGTGTCAGCCATATTCCACGGAGAGGTGAGATTGAACGCCATTTCGACCTCCATATCCGTTTTCAGGGGTTCCGCAAGAGAAGAGTACTCGGCGGGGATGTGCGGAAGCATGTCAGAGACCTTCAGTCCTTCCGATCTGACCCTAAGCTCGTTAAGCATCGGCGCCTGAGCCGCGTCAACCGTCGCGTTGACCAGGAAACGGAAATTGTCAAGGTATATGTCGAAATTTTCCAAAGCGAGCGAGAGGGGATCCTCCGGGCGCCAGGTGATATTGCCATCCGTGCCGAAAGCCAACGTTTTGAAATTATATTCCTCAAGGAGCGGCATCGATAGACCACCTTTGAGAACGAGCGCGTACATCGGCGCACCCTCCCCTGTAAGCTCTACTTTCCTAACCGCGACCGCGACATCCAATGAGTCAGGAATCGAAACGTAGCGCAACGGAGCCGCGTCCTGTATCGTAAACCGGCTGATTGATATGTCGGGCAGGCTGAGAGGTTCCTCCTTCTCCTCTTCGCACACTTCCGACGGAGGGAAAATATCCAGGTTGGAAAGCGAGTCGGTAGCCTGGACGATATTCACCTTCGGACCGACGAAAGCCACGTCATGAAGCGAGATTTTACCGACAAGCAGCGCCATGACGTTGACACTCCCCTTGAACGACTTTACCGACAGGAGCCGCGATGCGTCGGCCGGGAGTTTCGACGCGACCGAATCCGGCAGCGCGGCCAGCGCGTCGGAAGTCAGCACCAGGGAATCCACCTCCAGCACCATTCGGGGAAAAGTATGCCAGAACGTCAGCTCAACCTTTTCGACATCCAGCTTGCCGTTGATATATTTTCCTGCCTGTTCCTCGACCAGCGGGGTCAGACGGGCCGGGGTTAGAATCCAGACTATCAGCGAGCATATCGCCACGAAAAGTACCGCAAGCGCGCCAGCGGTCACGCCGAGCCATTTGAGCGCCCTCTTCCATAGCGGCTTGCGCGTCTTCGGGGCATCGCCGCCGGGCTTGTTCCTGTTATCGGTATCGTAATCTGAATCCTGATACATATATGAGGCTAAATAATGTCGTTAAACGAATCAAACAACAAATTTAGCAAAAAATCATATAACCAGCATCCGGGATGCCTAAAAATTCCGGCGCGGCATACATTGTATTAGTTTTTTCACATAAAAGAATTAACTTTGTGATATGATTGCAAAGACCCTATATGTAAGCGACCTCGACGGCACGCTGCTCGACAATACCTCCCGCGTCTCCCCCGCGACGGCGGAAATGCTCAACGAGGCGATCGCGGAGGGCGCGCTGTTCACGGTCGCCACCGCCCGCACCCCGGCAACCGTGCAGCCCCTCCTCAGCGGCGTCAGGATGACGTTACCCGCCATTGTAATGACGGGGGCCGCCCAATGGGACCTCGACGGACAGCGGTTCCGCTCGATCACGACCATCCCCGAAGAGGATGCCGACCGCATAGCCGAGGCGTTCGAACGGGTATGCCTGCGCCCTTTCACATACTGCGTGTCTGGGGATTCCTTCCTGAATGTCTACCACTCAAAGGTCATGAGCCGCCGGGAACTCTCGTTTTACGAGGAGAGGCGCCATCTGACCCTCAAGCGCTTCCACCTGGGGCAGAATCCGGCGCGCCGCGACCGCGTGGCGCTCTTTTTCGCCACCGGGCCGGAAAAGATCATCGCCGGGGTCTGCGGCGAACTGCAAAAGGTGACGGAATGTTCCGTCTCCTGGTACAAGGACGTCATAACTCCCGACACGGGACTGATTGATATTTACGCTCCCGGAGTATCGAAAGCAAAGGCCGTCGGCGAGATGGCGCGGCAGACCGGGGCTACCCGGGTTGTAGTCTTCGGCGACAACCTCAACGACCTCCCGATGATGCGCGTGGCGGATGTCAGGGTTGCCGTAGAAAACGCCTTCCCCGAAGTCAAGGAAGCAGCCGACATAGTCATAGGGCCAAACAGCGCTGACTCTGTCGCCCGCTTCATCCTCGACGACCTCAAACAACAGGCCCGATGAACATTTACGACATAAGAAAGTACGGTACGGCGCTGTTCCTGGCGATTTCCGTCGGGGTGGTAGCCTATTTCCTGTATGTTTCCAACAACCTGGTGGAGGACCTCGCAGCCCAGGAAAGAGAACGCATGCAGATTTGGGCCGACGCCACCAAGCAGCTCGCCGACATAAGCTCTCTCCCCGGCGACGACGCGGCCCAGGCGGAAAATATCGACTTTCTGTTCTCCATAATACAGCGCAACCACAACATCCCCGTCATCCTGACCGACGACGACGGCAACATCCTTGACCACCGCAATTTCGACCTGCCGGAACCGATTGACTCGGCCGATACCTATTACATCTCCCCCGTCAACGAGCGCTATCTGCGCCACAAGCTCACCGACCTCGCGGAGAGGCATAACGTAATCCACATCATAATCTCCGCCGACAACCTCCAGCACCTTTATTACGACGACTCGAAGCTGCTGCGCCGCCTCAGCTACTACCCCTACATCCAGCTTCTGGTGATGCTCGCGTTCATAGCCGTCGTATATTTCGCCGTCAGTTCGACCAAGCGCGCCGAGCAGAACAAGGTGTGGGTCGGGCTGTCGAAAGAGACCGCCCACCAGCTCGGCACCCCGATTTCATCGCTGATGGCCTGGACCGAAATACTGAAAGACACCGGGGCCGACCCGGAAATGGTCGGGGAAATGAACAAGGATGTCAACCGCCTGTCGACAATCGCGTCGCGGTTCTCCAAAATCGGATCACAGCCGCAGATGGAACGGGACGACCTCAACGAGGTTGTATTCCGCGCCGCGTCGTATATGAAAACCAGGATTTCCTCGCGCATCAACCTTTCGGTAGAGTTGTGTGACACCCCGCTACCGGTAAGCCTCAGTGCCCCGCTCCTCGAATGGGTGATGGAAAACCTTATCAAGAACGCGGTAGACGCGATGGAGGGTACCGGCTCAATCATCGTCGCCACTTCGGCAGCGGGTGGCAAAGCCCGCGTAACAGTCACCGACACCGGGAAGGGTATCCCCCGCAAAAACCAAAAAACCGTCTTCAACCCCGGTTTCACTACAAAAAAACGGGGCTGGGGGCTCGGCCTGACACTCGCCAAACGCATTGTCGAGCAATACCACAAAGGGCGTATTTTCGTGGCCTGGTCCGAACCGGGGAAAGGCACTTCCTTTGAAATCGACCTGCCCATCGCCGAGACAAAACAACGGGATTAGTTGGACAAATGAGGCAATTAGCGCCACGAAACCGGGCATTTGGCGCATTTTCTTGCTTATTTGGCGGCATTTTGCTAATTTTGCGGAAAATAATCAGACCTCAGTCACATATGGAAAAAATAGACAATATCGACAACCTCGACAGAAAGATACTCTCCATCGTCATGCACAACGCCCGCATCCCCTCGAAGGATGTGGCCCAGGAGTGCGGCGTATCCCGCGCCGCGATCCACCAGCGCATACAGCGCATGATCGACCTCGGAATCATTACCGGCTCAGGATACACCGTAAACCCCAAGAAGCTCGGATATTCCACCTGCGCCTATATCGGGGTTAACCTCGAGCGCGGCGCGCTGTACCAGACCGTCGTGCCTGAGTTCGAGATGATTCCCGAAGTTGTCGAATGTCATTTCACAACCGGCCCGTACACGATGATGGTCAAGCTCTTCGTGCGCGACAACGAGCATCTGATGGACCTCCTTAACCGAAAGATACAGATGATTCCCGGCGTTACCGGCACCGAGACACTGATTTCGCTCGACAACTCGATAGAACGCACCATACCCCTCCGCTCCGAATGATTATCGGCTACGACGGCAAACGAGCCGTCAAAAACAACACCGGGCTGGGAAACTATTCCCGGTTGCTCGTAGAGCTGTTGGCAGGGCAATACCCTGAAAACAGCTACCTGCTCTATACCCCCTCGCTGTCGGATAACCCGCGGCTCAAACCCCTGTCGCGGTTCGGAAACATCAAGCTCCGCGTCCCCGACAAATGGGTATGGAGGAATATGAGCGGACTCTGGCGCGTCAACGGAGGGATAACCTCCCAGGCGCGCCGCGACGGCGTTGACCTCTTCCACGGCTTGTCGGGCGAACTCCCGCTCGATATCGAAAAACTCGGAAAGCCGTCGGTGGTTACAATCCACGACGTAATCTTCCGCCACTTCCCGGAATGTTACGCGGCGATTGACAGGAAAATCTACGACTACAAATTTGCCCGCGCCGCACGCGCCGCGACTCGCGTAATCGCGATTTCAGAATGTACCGCCCGCGACGTGGTCGATTTCTACGGAATAGACCCGGCGAAAATCAGCATCGTTTACCAGGGTTGCGCCTCGCAGTTCCACCGCGTCCCCGCCCCGGAGGAAATCGCCGCCGTGAGGGAGAAACACGGAATCTCGGGGCCTTACATAGTGGCCGTGGGAACAGTCGAACGCCGCAAAAACCAGCTTCTCGCGGTAAAAGGGCTCCGGGCTATTCCCGCTGACCTGTCGCTCGTCATAGTTGGCCGACGCACCGACTACGCCCTCGAGCTCGACAGCTATATCCGTGAACACAACCTCGGAGGAAGGGTTAGATTTATAGACAATGCCCCCTTCGCCGACCTCCCGGCGCTTTACGCCGGAGCCGTCTGCTCCACATATACCTCCCGCTTCGAGGGGTTCGGAATCCCGGTTATCGAGAGCCTCTACTGCGGAACTCCGGCCGTAGTCGCGACCGGTTCCTGCCTGGAAGAAGCCGGAGGCCCGTCGACTCCCGCGGTGGACCCGGACGACGAGGCCTCATGGGCCGAAGTCGTGACGCGCCTGTACGGCGACGCGGCCGAAAGGAGCCGCGTCGCAGCCGAAGGGAGGGCATATGTCGAGAGATTCAACGATACCGATATGGCCAGGCAGACCATGGAGGTTTACCGTCAAGCAATGGCTGAATACAATGGATAACAACGACACAAACCACACTCCGAAAAACAGTCTCTCCGGGAAGCGTCTGCTCGTTGTCGGCGCGGGGGGATTTATCGGGGGATTCATCTGCGCGGAGGGTCTCCGCCGAGGCATGGAGGTCTCCGCCGCAGTCCGCGAAACGACCTCGCGGCGCTATCTTTCCGACCCTGCGCTGAAATTCCTGGTGCTCGACTACGACGATCAGGCGCAGATGACCGAAGCTGTCTCTGCCTCCGAGCCGTGGGACTACATTATATACAACCTCGGAGCCACCAAGGCCGCGGGAGGATTTCCGGAATTTAACAAAGTGAATTTCGAGTATCTCCGCCGGTTCGTCGAGACGCTGAAAGCCACCGGCCACGTTCCGCGGCGGCTGCTGTTCATGAGCTCCCTCTCGGCGCTCGGCCCCGGCGACGAGAAGGGGTACACCCCCTTGTCGGCCGATATGGTCCCGAATCCCGACACCCGCTACGGACTCTCCAAAATCAAGGCGGAGCAATACCTGGAACACCTCTCCGGCATACCTTATATAATCTTCCGCCCGACCGGCGTCTACGGCCCCCACGAGAAGGACTATCTGATGATGATACAGGCCATTGACCGCCATTTCGACTTCTCCGTCGGACTGCGCCGCCAGATGCTCACGTTCATCTATGTCGACGACCTCGTTGAAGCGATGTTCCGCGCCTTTGAATCGGGAGTCGAGAACAAGAAATACATCATATCCGAGGACAGGGCGTACACCCAGAAAGAGTTCCGCAAAATCGTGGCGGAAGAACTGGGGGCGAAGTTCGTGATTCCCGTGCGCCTACCTATGCCGCTGGTATGGATCGCTTCGTACGTCGCCGAGAAAATCGGCCAGGCGCGTCTTAAGCCCTCCACCCTCAACCGCGACAAATTCAAAATCATGCGCCAGCGAAACTGGAAGGCCGATGTCTCCGACGCGAAACGCGATTTCGGATTCGCTCCCCGTTTCTCGCTGCGCGACGGCATACGCGAGACGGTCAAATCTTACCTCAAAGAAAAGAACAAGCGATGAGCGGCCAGGATACAACTCCTACGAAAAAGCCCCGCGTCCCCTGGTGGATGTGGGTAATACTGATTCTGTGTATGGCTCCGGGACTATCATTCCCATGGATACTGCAAATGGCGGAGCGGGCGGATGTCCTCACCCGCGGCCTTATATGGTTCTACCCCTGCTACGTGCTCTGTTCCGGCTTCCTGGCCTGGCAATGCTACGGCCGGCGCACCTATATGACCTGGATCATCCTCGCCTTACTGGTGCTAAGCCACCTCTGTATCTATTACCTCGCCTTCGCCCTGTTAGGACAGGCTCTTTCGCAGATTTGAACCAACTCCGTTGCCAGGCGGTTTTGTAGTCAGCAACTATCGTTTCGCCATGAAAAAGAAACTAGTAATCTCTACCGGCGCCGGAATGAGCGCCGAAAGCGGCATCAGCACCTTCCGCGACGCGGGAGGGCTGTGGGAAAACTACAATGTGATGGAGGTAGCGTCGCACGACGGCTTCGTGCGCAACCCGGCTCTCATCCACCAGTTCTACAACGCGCGGCGCCGCGACCTGCTTAAAGCCGCTCCAAATGCCGGACACCTCGGTCTCGTGGACCTTGAAAAGGACTACGACGTATATATCATAACCCAGAATGTCGACGACCTCCACGAACGCGCCGGCTCAAAGAATGTCCTCCATCTCCACGGGGAACTTATGAAAGTCCGGGCGCTCGACGACGAAAGCAAGGTCTATACCCTCCGCCCCGAAGCGATTGAGACAACCCCGGAAACCGTCATCGACGGCCACCGCGTACGCCCCCATATCGTATTCTTCCAGGAAGCGGTGCCGAACATCGAGCCCGCGATCGACCTCGTGCAGGAAGCTGACGTGTTCGTCGTAATCGGCACCTCGCTCAACGTTTACCCCGCCGCCGGACTGCTGCATTACGTACGCCCCGGAGTGCCGGTCTACTATATCGACCCGCACCCGGCCGCCGTTCCCGCCGGGGTAACCGTGATTTCCCTCCCCGCGACCGCCGGAGTCGAGCGCCTCGCCTCCATCCTCCGCGGAAATTAGGGGTCAAGCCGAATTTCCGGTGCATATGTTAAAATCGGGAGATTAGAGTGTTAA
>CAJUFH010000035.1 GCA_910585755.1 uncultured Muribaculaceae bacterium
TCGAAATCGGCATCTATGAGGAGGGCTCCGTGCTCAACATCCTCTACAACGGTGTCTCGGCCGGATGGTATCCCCCGCTGATTTTCCTTGGCATCGGCGCCATGACCGACTTCACCGCCCTGATTGCCAACCCGAAACTGATGCTCGTCGGCGCGGCCGCCCAGTTCGGCATCTTCGGAGCCTACATGGTCGCCCTCCAGCTCGGCTTCATGCCTGACCAGGCCGGCGCCATCGCCATCATCGGCGGTGCCGACGGCCCGACCGCCATCTTCCTTTCGTCGAAGCTCGCTCCCAACCTGATGGGCGCCATCGCCGTGTCGGCCTACTCCTACATGGCCCTCGTACCGGTAATCCAGCCCCCCATCATGCGCCTTCTGACAACGAAGAAAGAGCGCGTGATCCGCATGAAACCCGCCCGCGCCGTGTCGCAGAACGAGAAGATCATCTTCCCGATCGTCGGCCTGCTCCTGACCTGCTTCGTAGTGCCCTCCGGCATCCCCCTGCTCGGCATGCTCTTCTTCGGTAACCTCCTCCGCGAGTGCGGCGTGACGAACCGTCTGGCAAAGACAGCCTCCAACGCCCTTACCGACATCGTAACCATCCTGCTCGGCATGACTGTCGGCGCCTCCACCCAGGCCTCGACCTTCCTGACCAAGGAGACAATCTTCATCTTCGCTCTCGGCTTCATGGCCTTCATCATCGCCTCCGCCTCCGGTGTGATATTCGTGAAGATTTTCAATCTCTTCCTCCCGCAGCAGAAGAAGCTCAACCCGCTGATTGGTAACGCCGGAGTGTCAGCCGTCCCCATGTCGGCCCGCATCTCCAACAACCTCGGCCTGGAATACGACCCCTCCAACTACCTGCTCATGCACGCCATGGGCCCGAACGTTGCCGGTGTAATCGGTTCCGCCGTGGCCGCCGGTGTCCTCCTCGGCTTCCTCGCCTAACCACACCCTCCCCGGGCTCCTCCAAGCCCGGAGACCCATACATCAAGCCGCGGCAGTCCCCTGCCGCGGCTTGATGTATATCCAATTGTCTAATATTGCGGAAAAATGTGAGACAACCCGATTTTTTTACCGCGAAAAATGTGAAATTCACCCCTTGAAACGCAAGGAAAAATGTGAGAACAAGACAAGCACGGTGCCAAAACGCTTGACACCGTGTCTATTATATTGGAATTTTCCTTGCAGGTCAGAAGATTACCTGGAGGCGGGCTTCGAGGAGGTTGACGTGGCGCGTGCCGGAGACGGTGTTGTAGTTGGTACCGTCGTCGTTGACACCGGGGAAGTAGCGGTCGCTCGCGCGGGTGTAGCTGTAACGCAGACGGGCAATCATATACTTGTTGATGTAGTAGTTGAGCGTGCAGTTGACGTCGTGCAGCTTGCCGCCATATATTCCGGCGGCTCCGTCGGTCGCGTTAGTGTAATTGTAGCCCAGGCAGAGTTCGAGCGATCGGGGCGCGGGGGTAGCGAGACCGCAGTCGCCGTGGGAATACTGGTATTGGGAGCCGATCAGCAGGGCGCGGAAGAGGCCGTAGGCACCCTGAGCGCGGTAGTTGCGCAAACCGTTCTTACGCGCTACGTTCATATAGTAATACTGGGTTTCCAATGCCAGCCTGCCGCGGGCGAAAAGCAGCTCGGGGCTCATCTTGAACAGGCCGCGGGCGTCTGTAATCTTCGCATCGAGGCTCTGAATCTTCGACACTCGGCTCGGGAAGTTAACCTTGTACTCGAAGCCTGTATGGTCGAACGCCGTCGGCGACGAGTAGTTGAACGAGCATCCGATCTGGAACACCTCGCCGTCGCAGTGCTGCGGGCGCCATACCAGACGCGTCTGCGCGCCCCAGGCCTGTTTGCCAAGCTCGTTGGCAGGCTCCGAAATCGCGTTACCCTCGATAAACAGCGTTGTCCCGGCGAAGAACTGCCCTTTGTCAAAGATGTGCATCAGGCCTATCAGACGCGGATTGGAGTAGAAGAAATCGTTCGACTGCTCCTCCTCGTAGGACGGCTTCATCGACGAGCTGGTCGTTGAGTTAAGGCCGAACTGGGGCACGAAGTAACCGAGTCGGAAGAGATTGCTCTGGTTCAAGTCATACTCGAAATAGATATCCTTCATGCCGACCTTTCCGTTGGAGAAGCCGATGTCGACTTTCGCTTTCCATTTGCCGTAGGTAGCCTTGAGCCCCAGACGAACGTCGGGAATCGCCACGCCGTCGACAAACTTGGATTCGTCGGGCTGCAGGTCCTTGTTGCCGTCGAAATAGAGAGCGCCGTCCATAAGGATTCGGCCCGTGGGGGTCAGTTTGAGTTTCGGCTGCTCCTGTTCCTGAGCTTGCGCGGCTGCCGAAAAGAGCATAGCGGCAGCGAACGCCATATATATAGCCTTCATAGTCTTAGTCTTATCAATGTGTTTTTACTGTCGGAGGCCGGTTAGCCTCCCGTTCATTATCCCTGTTGCTGAAACGAGGTCAGCGCCTATTGCGCTATCATTCCGTGGGGGTCGGAACCGGGGTCCCTGCTTCGACCTTCCCCTGCTTTTTAAGGTTGCGGAACTCAGCCTTCGCCTTCGCGAGCTGCTTGTTGAAGCCGGGGTCGGCGTGCAGGCGAGCCACAGTGACAGCGCCCGTAAGGCGGCCGGCGTCGACATCACTCTGGAAATGGTAGCCGCAGATTACCCGGCTTTCGCCCATGTCATATCCGCGTTTGAGAATCTCGTTCTGACGCTCAGGGTTGATTTCGGCGAGCACCAGGGCCGTCGCCCACCCTATCGAGGTATGTCCCGAGGGATATGAGCCGTTGGTCGAGAGCTCGGCCTGCTGCTCGGGATTGCAGGTATCCTCTCCATAGAAACTGAACGGGCGCGTCCGGTTGTAGTAATTCTTCGCTTCGCGGGTGCCGAGGTCGCCGGCATCCTCGCGCATCCCGACAATCAGTTTGTAGATTTCGGGAGTGCCTTCTTCTGTTATGTCTATGCCGAACGCATCGGAGAAAGCCATAGGCACGCCGTCCCCTTCGACGTGGGCGTCAGAAAACGCCTGGTCGCCGCGGGGTGTGTTGCGCTGCATCTTGCCCCATTTGTAGCGGGCCTCGTCGTTAAGGAACGTGATTGAGCCCCCGTCTGGAGGCGCGGGCAGCAGGATGAAACTGTTGGGCACATCCCCTTCCTGAAGGAAGAAGAGGTCGGGATTCGTGCGGTGGTCCTTGATTTTCTTTTCAGCGGGAGCCTGGGCGGACATGCCGAGAGCACATACCGAAAAAACGGTTGCCGCGATAAGCCGGGCGGCGTTGCGAGCAAAGTTTTTCATCATTATCAAATTTAAGAAAAACGAATTGAGGTTTGTTACTCTTTCTTAACAAACCTCAATTCGCGATAGTTTCTGATAAAAATATGTTATTGAGCAGGTGCCGTAGACGGATTTCCTTCACCTGCGTCACCCTTCTGCCGGTTCCCCTTGCCGCGGTGGGAATAGCGGCGCTTCTTGCGGGGCTTTCCCTCCGGTGCGGGCTGCTGTGCGGCCTGCTGTGTGGCCTGTGTGTCGGTCTGTGCGTCGGCCTCTGTTCCCGCGACAGATGAAGCTGACGTTTCGGCGCGTTGCGGAGCTTTTCCGTTTCCCTTCTTGTGGCGCTGGTCGCGGCGGCGGTCGTTTCCGCGGCTTCGGCGGTCAACGCCGCGCCTGCCGTCGTCCCCTCTCCGGTCGCCGTTGTCGGAACACTTCACTTCGATTCCCTCCAGCGCCGGGACAGGCTTGCCGAGGAACTTCTCGATAAGAGCGAAGCGGCGGCGGTCGCGCGGGCCGACAAAGGTAACAGCCTCACCCTCCTGGCCGGCGCGGGCCGTACGTCCTATACGGTGGACGTAGTCCTCAGCCTCGTGGGGCACGTCGTAGTTGACAACCATCGCGATATCGTCGATATCAATTCCGCGGGCGAGAATATCGGTAGCCACCAACACGTCCAGTCGGTTCGCGCGGAAATCAATCATCACCTCGTCGCGCTCGCTCTGCTCCTTGTCGGAGTGGATGTCGGCCGCCTTGATGCCCGAGCGCTTGAGCGTGCGGGCGAGGTCCTTGGCGGTGGATTTTGAGGCTGTGAACACGATTACGCGTGTCGAATGGCGCTCTTTCAGCAGCCAGCGGAGAATCCGCTCCTTCTCTCCCTCGTCGCATTTCACCGCGCTCTGGCGGATGCCCGAGGCGGGACGCGAGGGCGCAATGCGTACCTCAGCCCTCTCCGGGCGAAGCACCTGGCCGGCCAGGCGGCGGATAGCCTCCGGCATAGTGGCCGAGAACATCAGCGTCTGGCGCTCCTTGGGAAGCTGGTTAACGATGCGCATTATGTCGTCGTAGAAACCCATGTCAAGCATGCGGTCCGCCTCGTCGAGGATGAAGTAGGCGACCTTAGAGAGGTCGACATACCCCATCTGCATATGCGCCAGCAGGCGCCCCGGGGTCGCGATCACGATATCGGCGCCGGAACGAATGGCGTGCTCCTGCTGGGCGAACACCTTGCCGTCGGTGCCACCGTAGACCGCCACGCTCGACAACGGCAGATAATATGCCAGCCCTTCGAGCTGGCGGTCAATCTGCTGGGCAAGCTCGCGGGTAGGAGCCATAACTATGCAGTTGATATGGTTTTCTGGTTCGGGAAGCGTATAAAGCAGGTCAATAACCGGCAGGAGGTAGGCCGCCGTCTTGCCGGTGCCTGTCTGCGCGACAGCGATAAGGTCTTGCCCTTCGAGCACTTTCGGAATCGCCTGTTCCTGGATCGGAGTACATTCCTGGAAGCCCATCTCGTCGAGAGCGTCGAGAACGCTGTCGCTTAAATCAAGTTCGTCAAATCTCATTCTAATATCTTTTCAGACGCGAAGTTACTCAAATCCCGCGGCATATCCAAAAAAGCGCGAGGCCGCACACCCTGCCGGGGTGCGGCCTCGCTATAATGAGGTATGCAGAATAGCTTATTTCGCGGTGACGACTACCTTAGCGATTTCCCAGGTTCCTGCGACCTGGCTTGTCGAATGATAACGGAATCCGAGCTGAATCTTCTTCCCGGCATAAGCGCTTAAATCAATAGGCGTCCCGTCAACAATCGACGACCAGTTCGTGTTCCCCTCGGTCTTGTACGGGGGGAAGTCCGTGATAAGTACCGGCGCGCCCCAGGCTCCCCCCTCCTCGCGTACAGCGTAGGACAGGTAACCGTTAGGCGCTATCAGCGCGCCATTTTCGCGGAACTGGCCATACCCCTGACGGTAATTGGCTGTCGCGGAAGTCTTGCCTGTAAGGTCAAGCACGGGGGATACCAGGTAGGCTGCCTCAACAGCATACGCCGAACCCTTATACGCGGAAGCCTTCATATAGCCATTCGACGAATCATAGCTCCATACGTTGGTCAATCCGGCGGGAAGGGTGCCGTCTTCAAACGTGAAGTTGCCCTGGCTGGTCTTGAAATCAACCGACAGAATCTCCTCGCCGGTGGCGGGAGGCGTGACAGGTGTGTCGCCGCTACCCTCGATCTGGAACCAGTCGACGCTCGTCAGGCACGCGCGGCCGAAACCGGCCTCGTATGTGCCGCGGAGAGTCACCATCTTGCCGAAATACTCGGGATGAGCCATCAGGCCCAGCTCGTCGCGGATCGAACCGGCGGGGAGCTTGACGGGGAGGGAGGTCTCCGGCGTGCCCTTTTCGTTTGACGAAATCAGGATATTGGTATTCAGCGTCGCGGGAAGCTCGAATGTCGCGTCGGAGAAATATGTGCCGTTGATGAAGCCGACAATATAACCCTTGACATAAACGCCTGTTGTCGCGGATGCGGGCTTGGAGGCCGAAACAAGCTGCGACGCGAGGTAGGGGTTCTCGGCCGTGCCGTCACCCTGCGCGGGAGGAGTGACGGGGGTATCGCCGCCGGGAACGGTGACACCTTCGAGACGGAACTCGGAAGCGGTGCCTTCGTTACCGATAACGCCGAACGTGCCCATGTACTTGTCGAGAGTGCCGCGTACGGCCAGCTTCTTCTGGAAGTTGTCGGGATGGTTGGCGAGAGCGACATATTCGCGGATCGCGGAACCCTGTTTGAGCGACATTACCAGGCAGGAGTTGATGTCCGTGGTCTCCGGGGTAGCGCCGATAACGACGGTGTTGTCAAGGGTCGCTGTCTTACCCCATTCGATGTCGTCGGAGGAGGTGATGGTCTCGACCTGCCCCTTGACGGTACCTACTATGTAACCCTCTACCCAGCCGATGGGGGTAGAACCGGCGGTTTCCATCTCGATAGCCTCGTCGACGGTGTAAGGATTGGTCTCCTCACCCTTCGGAAGGGTCGGGTTGCCGAAATTCATCAGGTCATCCTCGCTCAGGAGCATGAGCTGCCAGGCGGAGGTCGTGATGGTGGAGGTCGGGCTCGAGCGGTAGAAGCCGAGGATACCTACCACGTCGCCGCTCTCCATCGGGAGAATCTTGTTCCAGAAGTCGGAATAGCCCGAGGTGCGCACGATAATCTGGTCGCCGTTGGCGTCCTGGAGAACCTTGTTCTGCTCGGCTGAGATTTCGGTCTGGTAAGCGTCGCAGTGGGTAGCCTTGCCGTCGGCGGCCGGGAAGCGCACGTTGTTGAAGCGCACGAGCTGACCCTGCCATTTCTTCAGGAAGTCGTTGTCGGCCACGTTGGCGTTGAGTTCGGCGAAAGAGGGGCCTTCGACCGGCTCGGCGTTCGACGGAACGGGGAGGCCGTTGAGCTGGCGGTGGTTCTCGTAGAAGTCAATCGCCATGAAGGTGCAGGTGTTCTTGTTGGCCGAAGCGCTCCACTGCGGGAAGCCGAGCTGCATCAGGCCGCTGTAACGACCGGCGTACATCCCCGTCAGGTCGATCACAACATCCTGGCCGACGCGGTTGAGAAGCCAGAGGTTGTAGGCGTTGATGCTCAGCGTCAGCGCCGCGGTCTCGTCGCGGATATAGAACGCCTTGTAGATGTTCCCCGCCTCGTCTGAGGAGATTACGGTTCCGTGGATTATGTAGTGGGAGCCGTCGGGACGGGCCGGAATCTGTTCGCAGTACCCGTAATCGTCGTCCTTCCAGAACGCGTTCTTGAACTCAAGAATCGTCGTGTTAGGCTCCCATGTGGCCTTTTGCGCCACGTCGGTCTTGGGCGCGTCGATGTCGTCCTGGCAGGCGGTGAAGCCGGCGAGGGTGGCTATGGCGGTCAGGCCGTATAGTAAAGCTTTAATGCCTTTCATTATTCTTAATGTTAATGGTGAGAGCTACGTGTCGGTTACTTCTCAACGTTGATGCTGAAATTGTTGACTTCCCAGGTACCGGCCTTGGCAGCGGTGCTCTTATAGCGGAACGCCACCTTCACCTTCTTGCCGCAGTAGGCCGAGAGGTCGATGTCGCCGGAGTTCACGAACGTGAAGCCCGAGTTGGAGGGATAGTTGGGGATGGCGACTGCCGTCCAGTTCTGCCCGTCCTCTGATACCTCGAAAGTAATCTGCTGCTTCATAACGTCGACACTCGAGAAATAGTTCCCGGCGTGGTCAAACTTGGCCGTAGCCTTCGTGCAGCCCGTAAGGTCGAGTTCGGGAGAAACCAGGCGCGAGTCAGAGTCGTAGTTCTTGCGGCTGCCGCTGTCGTAGCCGGTAGCGATGGCGCAGGAGTACTTGCTGCTGTGCTTCCAGATCGCGTCAAGCCCGGTAACGGCAATCAGGTTTTCAATCGTGAACTGGCCGAGGGACGCCCCGAACGATTCAGCGAAGAAGGGAGGGACATAGGGTGTGAACCCGGCAAGTCCGTCGAGGTCGTTGAGCTGCATCTGCCAGTCCTTGCTGTAATAGCCGAGAATACCGGTGATGGAGCCGGTCCCGTCGGGCATAACTTCCCACCACCATTTTGAAGATCCGGAGTTGCGCAGGATAAGCTGCTGTCCGGCCTCGTTGGCGAAATAGCGGGAAACATTTGTGCCGGCGGTGGCGTATGTCAGGCCGGGGGTGGTGAAATGAACGTCGTCGAACTTCACCAGACGGTTCTGCCAGGTCAGCAGTTCGGTAGTATTGTTCTTATATCCGAGCACGTCGGCAACCGTAACCTCGTAAGGAACGACCTTCGAGGGGTCGGGAGCCTCCTGGGGGATTGCCAGCTCCTCCCACCGCGCCTTGGGAATACGGGCAGGATAGTCATATCCCTCTTCCGTCACGCCGCAAATCAGGTTGTTGCGGTATGTGCCCAGGCTGAGGCCGGTAACGTTGACGGCGATGACCGCGCCGTACTTGCCGCGGATGGTCTCGTACAGCTTGCTGTTATCGACGGAGAACGCCATGCACGCGGTGCCGTCCTCGACCATGACATACTTGTAGATGTTGCCCGTCTGGGTATCGGAAACGATGCGCCCCTTGATGATGTAGTCGGTACCGTCCTCCTTTGTGCCTACGACGGTGGAATAGTCGTTGCCATTCTTGGTTGCGTCGTAGAACGCCTCTTTCAGTTCGAGAATCGAGATGGTTGGCTCGACGGGATTCTCGGTAACCGTGCCGTTGGCTCCCGGAATCACTACCGGCGGGTTTACGCCCTCGTCATCGCAGGAGGTGAACCCGGCGGCCATCCCCAGCGAGGCGGCAGCGGCCGCCATATATAATAATGTCTTGTTCATGAGTTTCTATCTTTTAAATGATCAGAAGCGGAAGCCCACGTTGAAGTAAACCTTGATTCCCTGGGCGTATTGCAGGCGGTAGGGGAAAGCGTCGGCGTTGTAGTTGCGGGTATCCACGCGGAGCTGCTGGTACGCGTTCGTAACCAGGTTCTTGTTGTTGAGGACGTTAGAAACGCTGAGGTTCAGGTTGAGGTAATACTTGTAGGCGAAACGGAAGCTCTTGCCGAGCGAGGCGTTCAGCACCCAGTTGTTGGCCAGCTTGGGCTGCGTCGAGAAGTCCTTGACGATCTGCTCTGCCTCCTCGACGGTGTTGGCCTTCTGCCATACGTTGGGGAGGGTCTCATGGTAGGGATAAGCCAGCGCTACATAGTAGTCGGCGAGATAGGAGGCGTTGACCCCTACATACCAACTGTGGGGAGCCGCCCAGTCAAGACCGATGTTGAAGGCTGTCTGCGGAGTGGAGACTGAGATATGGTCCTTCAGGTAAACCGTAGTCTGGATGGGGTCGAACAGAGAGTTCTCGCTCATACGGGTACCTGTCGGATTGTTCTTGTACTGGTAGCGGGCATAGGTGCCGGCGAAGGTCGCGGTCAGCGAGGGGAGAATCTTGTAGGACATACCTAACTCGACACCCTTGTTCTGGCGGTGAACCCCCGTTACGGCGTAGTTGACGAACGACCGGAGCTCCTCATCGTAGAAGCCGCGGCGCTCCATCGCGCCGGTCGTGTTGACGTAGAACACGCCGATTGAACCGCGGAAGCGGCGGTAGTTCCAGTTATAGGAGAAATCGGCGGCGAAAGTGCGCGACGACTTTGTGCCGTCAACCAGCTCGTCGCTGATGCGCGGCGAGATATAAACGTCCTTGATCAGAGGAGCCTCGGTCCCGTACTGGGCTCGGAGGGTGAAGTAGTTGCGGCCGTTGAGCTTGTAGGTCGCGCCGGCCTTGACGGCCGCGTCGTCGAAGCGCTGGATGGCGCTGCGGCCCTTGGAGTTCTGAGGCGCGCGGCCGTTGCGCATGTGACCGAAGCGGCTGAACTGCTCGTAGCTGATTTGCAGCCCGTAGTTTACATCCCAATGGGAGGTATTGATCTGGTTCTGGACGAAGCCCTGGACCTTCATCGCGGTAATGTCATAGTCGTGGCCGAAGACATCCCCCTTGCCTACGCGGCGGTTGGGGTTGTCAAGGTCGTTCTGCATGATATCGGCGCTCGCCAGCGGGTTGTTTATGTCGCGGTCGGCGAACGTGTTGATATCAAGCCAGTACTCGCCGCCCAGGAGGTCCTTGACGGTCATGTAGTCGTGGTACTTGGTGTAGTTGAAGGTGACGCCGGCCTGGAGGGTCATGTTGTCGGTCAGGCGCCGGTTCAGCAGCGAGTTGACGATGAAGTTGAACTGGTTGCTGTGTTCCCACTGCTGCATATAAGTCGAGCCCTTGCGCTCTTCCTCGGGCTTCCCTTCGTTAAGGGCGTTGTTGAGGGCGTTGACGCGGTAGAACTCGTCCCAGTTGATCTGGCGTACCGAGCTGTCGTGCTCCCAGAGGTCGGTATAATACTCAGCCATTCCGGGGACCTCGCGGTTAAACTCCCAGTAGGAGGGAAGGCTCTGGTAATAGTCGGGCTTCGGGTCGTTACCCTGGTTGTATGTCAGGCGGGTACGGGCGAAATTCAGCCAGCGGAAAGCCACGCCGGTGTTGAGGGTGGTCTTCTCGTCCTTGTACAGCCAGTTCAGCATCACCGTCGGGTCGAAACGGCGGCGGATGTTGTCAGAACGCTTCTTGCCCGACTGCCAGCCCCACGCGGGGTTATAGAGGTTGTCCCCCGTCAGGTCGAACGCCTCCTGCACCGTGGCGCGGGAGTTGGCCTGCTCGGTCGGAGCGCCCCAGGTCGTCAGGGTCAGCGAGTGATGGGGGTTGAACACCTTCTCGAGAGAGATGAAGTAGCCTCCCGAGTTATAGTAGGTCCCGTCAACGATACCCTCGTCGCTGTAACGGCCGATCGCGCTGACTGTCAGAGCCAGGCCGTTCTTGTTCAGGCCGGTCGAATAGGTCGCCATCGCGCGGGCGTAATAGTTGGAGTTGGTATAGCTTACCAGGCCGTTGAAGCCGGGAGAATAATTCTCCGTGATTGTGTTGAAGTTCTGCGAGCCCCCGAGACCCGAGAAGCCGTAGGAAGCGGCCCCGAGACCCGTCGTCGCCGTGTTGTTGCGGAACGCGCGGGAAGTCATGCCGCCGAGCTGCGAGAAAGAGAAACCGCCGCGGATCAGGTCGTTCATCGGCATGCCGTTGATGTAAGTCTCCGCCGCAGAGCTGTTAAGACCGCGGTAATTGGAGTAGAGGGGCTGGTAGCCGAAGCGGGTGAACTTGTAGAAAATATCGTCCGAAGTGCCGGTAAGGGCCGAGATGCTCTGGCCGCCGCTACCCTCGGCATCGTCGTCGAGGAACGACTCATCGAAGAAAAGGTCGTTGGCGCCCTCGGCAAGGTAGGCCGAAGTGTTGTCGTCAAGAATCATCACGCAGTCGACCCCCTGGTTGGATCCGTCGTAGACAAGGGTCTGCACAGCGCCGTCGAGATAACCGGGAGCCGTTACCTGCAGCATTACCTCGCCGGGACGCGAGTTGCTGATACGGTAGTCGCCGGCAGGGCCGGTGGTCACGGAAATCCCCTGCGAGGGGATGGAGACTACTGCTCCGGGAATCGGGGCACCGGTGTCGGCGTCAGTGATGACACCCGTCACGGTGGCTGCCTGCTGGGCCAGCGCCGGGAGCGAGGCTGACGCGAGCAGGGTTAGAAACAGTTTAACTCTCATAAGATAGAAGTTGGTTAAAAAATATTCTCTTCAAAACTCTCCGGGAAGCCGGGATTCCATCCAGGGCGCAGAAAACCGCGTCTTTTCCTTGCGGAGCAGGCGGCGGGGCGCGTAGCGGCAGAAACAGCTTTCCAGTTGGTATTCAGCGGGTTAGTTGTTTTATATGTTAAACGCTACTAAATAGCTTTCAAATTTAGCAAAAATTCCTTTAATTCCACCCCATCCCCCCTGTTAAATTTCCGTTGCCCCCGATATTGGAAACAGCCTTATATCGCCGCAAATCAGCCGCAGTCAGCGCCGAAACTGATACAAAAAAGCTCGCCGCGAATAAGAAACAGCGCCCGGAGGGTGCTGTGTCTACTGTGTGCGGGCCGTAAGGTCCGCAAAGAATCCGCCCGGCATCCCCCTAAACCTTAAACCTTAACCCTCACCACCCCCAATCATCGCGAGGAAATCATCCTCGGAGATGACGGGAATGCCGAGCGACGCGGCTTTCTCCTTCTTGGCGGGGCCCATGTTCTCTCCGGCCAGGACATAGTCGGTCTTTTTGGAAATCGAACCGACATTCTTGCCGCCGTTCAGCTCGATCAGCTCCTTGTACTCGTCGCGCGAATGGCGGGAGAAAGTGCCCGAAATCACAAAACTCTTACCCTCCAGGAGGTGGGTGCGCCCCTCTTCGCTCTCCTCAGGCTGCGACATCTGCAGCCCAACGGCACGCAGACGTTCCACGACCTTGCGGTTGCGCGGCTCGGCAAAATACTCGACGATACTCTCCGCGATACGCGGGCCGAGGTCCTTCACTGCGGCAAGCTCCTCGGCCGACGCGGCCATCAGCCGGTCAATGTCGGGGAACGCCTTGGCGACCTTCTTCGCGACCGTGTCCCCCACGAACGGTATCGACAGGGCATAAATCACGCGGTCGTAGGGGACACTCTTCGATGCCTCAAGCCCTTCGAGCATGCGTTGCGCCGATCGGGGTCCGAACCCTTCGAGCGTCAGAAGCTGCGCCTCGGTAAGTTCATAAAGGTCAGCGATATTCCTGACATATCCCCGAACCATGAGCTGGTTGGCGGTCTCCTCCCCTATGCCGTCGATATTCATCATCTTGCGCCCGACGAAATGCTCGATGCGACCAGCTATCTGCGGAGGACAGTCATATTTGTTGGGGCACTGCCAGGAAGCCTCCCCCTCGACGCGCACCAGCGGAGCGCCGCAGGCGGGGCATTTCCCGACAAACTTAATCGGCTCCGCCCCGGGCTCACGCCCGTTCTCGTCAACCCCGGTTATTTTCGGGATAATCTCGCCTCCCTTTTCGACGTAGAGCATATCCCCCTCGTGTATGTCGAGAGAGCGTATTATATCCTCGTTGTGGAGCGACGCACGTTTCACGATCGTACCCGACAGAAGCACCGGCTCCAGATTGGCGACCGGGGTTATCACCCCCATGCGCCCTACCTCGAACGACACGAAACGGAGCTTCGTAAGCGCCCGCTCCGCCGCAAACTTGTATGCTATGGCCCAGCGGGGCGACTTGGCCGTGAAACCGAGGTTCAGTTGCTGCCGGAGGCTGTTTACCTTGAACACCAGGCCGTCGGTAGCGACCGGGAGGTTCTTGCGGGCGGTGTCCCAATGGTTTATGAACCCGTCGACCTCTTCAAGCGAGTGGAGCCGCGTCATTATGTCCGAGACCTTGAAGCCCCAGCGGCGGGCGGCCATCATATTGTCGTAATGGTTGTCGCTCGGAAGCTCCGGCCCCAGGAGATAATAGAAGTAAGCGTCAAGCCCGCGGCGCGCTACCTCCTTAGGGTCAAGGGTCTTGAGCGTCCCGGAGGCGGCGTTGCGCGGATTGGCGAACAGCGGCTCCTCGTTGAAAGCCCTCTCCCGGTTAAGGCGCTCGAACGCCTCCCAGGGCATCAGCACCTCCCCGCGGATTTCAAACATCTCGGGCCAGTCGTCCCCCTGCAACTGCAAGGGTATGCTTTTGATTGTCTTTATGTTGGAAGTCACGACATCCCCTTTCTCGCCGTCGCCGCGGGTCACGGCGCGTACCAGCCGCCCGTGCTCGTAAATCAGCGAGATGGATGTGCCGTCGAACTTCATCTCCCCTACCACATCGAACTTCTCCCCTCCGAGCGCAGCGCTGACGCGGCCGAACCATTCGTCGACCTCCTCTATCGAATAGGTATTGGAGAGCGAGAGCATCGGATGGATATGCGCCGCCTGCTCGAAGCCCCCCGTCAGGTCGGAACCAACGCGCCGCGTAGGCGACAGAGGGTCCTCCATATCGGGATTCGCCGCCTCAAGCGCCTCAAGCTCTTTCATGAGCATGTCAAACTCCTTGTCGGAAATCTCCGGGGAGTTGAGGACGTAATACTGATGGTTATGGTGGTTGAGCAGTCGGCGGAGTTCGAGAATCCTTTCTTTGGGGTCCATAAGAGGGAAATGATGAAATAAGGTAGGTTAACGGAGGTCAGTCAAGTTCGGAGGAGGACTGGTAGCGTATATGGTTGAGGGCGCGGAGCACGTTGCACAGCGAGCCGCTCCAATACGAGCGGAAATCCTCGCTCACCGCCTGAATCGCCAGCTCGACAGTCTCGTCCGTCGCGTTGCGTATGGTGCTGATAAAGTTGAAAAGCACCTGGAATATGTCGGCCAGGCCCTCCGACACGCTCGCCGAGACAGGCGTGTCGCTGTACTTCATATCCTCCTCGAACACTTCGAGATAAACATCGTCAGGCCCGAGCAGCCGCTCTATATTGCGGCGCACGGCCTCGTAATAGTCCTCGTCGAGCGCCTGGTCGATATACGCCTCCTCGTCGTCGAGAAGCCCGGTGCGCAGGTCTGTGGCGGCGATATAGATACGCGGCAGCAGCCGCAGCATGCTCTCGATAAAAGATGAGCGTTCGTCGTCGCGCGCACCCTCGACCGCGACGCAGTATTCGTTGCAAAGCCCTATGAAGGCAATCGTGTTGGTAGGAAGTTCCATCAGAGGTACAGCTTATGGTCAATAATATATTTATATACCTTCGAATCCACGAGATTGTTCACCTGGAGCCCCGCGGCGACGCGTTCCCTTACCATCGTGCTCGAAACATCAATCAGAGGAAGGGCGCCGCAGACATCAATCCCCTCGGGAATCCCTTCGAGAACCTCTCCGGGGCGGGGATAGATAATCGGCGGATAGTCGCGCAGAAGGGTCTCATAGTCGCGCCAGCGGTCGAACACCCTCCAGTTGTCCCCCCCGATCACCAACCGGAAGCGGGTTTCCGGGTATAGCTCCGACAGCTTGCGCAGAGTATTGACAGAATAAGACGGCCGCGGCATCGAAAGCTCTATGTCGCAGACCTCCACTCCGGGAAGCCCCTCTGCCGCCAGGCGAAGCATCGCCAGCCGGTCCGCATCCGCCGCGAGTTCAGTCGACCCCGCTTTCAGAGGATTCAGGGGCGAGAGCGTCAGCCATACCTCGTCGGCAAGTCCGGCACTGACAATACCCTCGGCAATCGCCGTATGCCCGCGGTGTACCGGGTTGAACGACCCCCCGAAAATACCGACTGTCATAAGGCTCGCGCCGTCAGGCTTTGATGAATCCTTCCATCAGCCCGGCAACCTCCCCGATCGCGCGGGGCAGCTCGTCGTTCGTAACGACGTGGTCGTAACGGTCCTGGAACCCGAGCTCGTATTCGGCGCGGCCTACCCGCTCCTCAATCGCCTCAGCGCTCTCGCTGCCGCGCTTCTCGAGGCGGCGGCGGAGCTCAGGAATGTCGGGGGGAGCGATAAAGATGCTCAGAGCGTCGTCGCCAAACTGCTCCTTGACATTCACCCCCCCTCTTACATCAATATCGAGAATCACGTTGTGCCCCCCGTTGATGCGGTCCTGGATTTCGGAGCGGAGCGTCCCGTAGTAGCGGCCCGGATACACCTGCTCGTACTCCACAAAGGCGTTTTCGGCGATAAGGTCCTTGAACTGCTGGTCGGTCAGGAAGTGATAGTTCACTCCGTCGACCTCCCCGGGGCGGGGCTTGCGGTTAGTTGCCGACACCGAGAACTGCAGGTCGAGCTTCCCCTCGTCCATAATCTCGCCTATAATCGTTGACTTGCCGCAACCCGAAGGCGCGGAAATTATGATGAGCTTGCCTTTCTTCATGGCTGATAATATATTACATTACGTTAAGCACCTGCTCCTTGATCTGCTCCAGCTCGTCCTTCATCTTCACGACGAGAATCTGCATCTCGGCCTGGTTGCTCTTCGAGCCGAGGGTGTTGATTTCGCGGCCCATCTCCTGGGCGATGAATCCGAGCTTCTTCCCCTGCCCCGGTTTTCCGTCAAGGGTCTGGAGGAAATAGTCGAGGTGCTGTGTCAGGCGCTGCTTCTCCTCGTTGATGTCGAGCTTCTCGATATAGAAAATCATCTCCTGCTCGAAACGCCCCTTGTCGTACTCTACCTGGTGGAGCGAGGAAAGAGCCTCCTGGATGCGGGCGCGGATTTTCGCCACGCGCTCCGTCTCGTAGCGGGGCACTTCGGCCAGCAGCTCGCGGATTCGCCCGATACGCACCCGGAAAAACTCGTCGAGCTTCCGCCCCTCGGCCGCGCGGTGCCCGACGAGGTCATCGAGCGCCTCGGAAAGGGTCGAGAGCAGTACCCGCCGCTCCTCCTCGTTGATTTCCGCCGAGCTGTCGCTCTTGACAGCGTCGGGGAAGCGCATCAGCACGGAATACCAGTCCTGCGGCTCGGGGATGCCGAGCGCCGCGGAAGCCTCCCGGATCTGGCGGCAGTACGCTTCGAGCGCGGGAACATTCAGCTCTACCGCGCCCTCGCCCCCGATGGTCTCGACGGCCAGGCTCAGGTCTACCTTCCCGCGTTCGAGACGGGCGGCGACCATCGACCTCATTTCCGGCTCCATCAGGCGGTAACCCGCCGGGGAGCGCATCGAGAGGTCGAGCTGCTTGGAGTTAAGTGATTTAAGCTCAACTGTGAACTTCTTGTTGGCGCATTCGGCAACCGCGCTGCCGAAGCCGGTCATTGATAGTAGCATATCAGAATCAGCGATTGGACTGACAAAAGTAGCGAATTAATGCCGATTTTTCAGTAATTTTGCGAAAAAAATAAGCCCCGGTGCCACAACCGCCCCAACTTCAAGATTATCCGCTTATGCCGACCATACTTAACATCGAAACCTCTACCGAAGTCTGCTCCGCGTCCCTCACGAGCGAGGGAGCGATCCTGACCCACTTCGAGGAATTTTCAGGCCGCAACCACGCCACAGTCCTCAGCGACTTCATAAAAGGGTGCCTCGACCACGAAATGAAGCTCGACGCCGTCAGCGTATCCCTCGGCCCAGGAAGCTATACCGGCCTCCGCATCGGCCTCTCCGAAGCCAAAGGGCTCGCCTACGCCCTCGACGTGCCCCTCATTGGGGTCGATACCCTCCGGCTGATGGCCGTTTCCGTTTTGTTCAACAACGAAATCCTCGACCCCGACACAATCTTCATCCCGATGATCGACGCCCGCCGCATGGAGGTCTACACCGCGGCATACGACCTCTCCCTCTCCCCCATCCTCGAGCCTCAGCCCCTCATCCTCGACGAGAACTCCTATGCCGGACTATTCTCCACCGGCCGCCCCGTGCTCTTTTTCGGCAACGGAGCCGCCAAGGCCCGCGGACTGATGGAGCGCCACCCCGGGGCGACCTTCATCCCCGACGTAAGCCCCCTCGCGACCGACATGCTCGCCCTCTCCGACAAGGCATTCCGCGAAAACCGCTTCCTCGACCTAGCCTACAGCGTCCCGACCTACCTCAAAGATTTCCAGGCGACAAAGCCCAAATCCCTCCTCCAGAAACTCGGCGAACAACCCTCAAAATAACGCCTCGATGTCCCCCCGCTTCTCCTTCCTCAAGACCAAGTTCGCGGCCCTCTATGCCGGAACCTTCCTATCCCTTATATATTTCTGCGTCGACTGGTCGATGCAGACTACCTTCCGCGGAATGTCGTTCTGGGAGCTGTACCCCTCCAACGCCCTCCTGGCGCTCCTGCTGATGCTCCCCTACATGCTTTCCCGCAAGGTCTGGGTCCAGGGCCTCGCGATCGGCGTCGCCGACTGCGTCCTGATCGCCAACCTGATGTACCGCCGCACATACTTCACCCCCATTCCCCCCGAAAGCTACCTCATGGCCGGAAACCTGGGTGATTTCACCGCCAGCGTCGTTGACTCCCTCTACTGGTTCGACTTCGGGTTCCTCATCCTCCTCGCCGCGACAACATGGCTCGCCGCGAAGCTCCCTCGCGAAGCAACCCGCCATCTCTGGCGCAACTATCTGATATCCCTCGCTGCCCTCTCCATCCTCGTCGCCGCCGCCCTCATCAGCTACGGCGGATTCGAAAAAAGGATGCGCAAACTCTCCTCCTCTTGCTACTACAACACGACCCCCGTCCAGATCTACACCCCCGTCGGCTACCTTGTCTACACCGCGATGGAGACCGAGGACGAGCTGACCCCCGAAGTCACCGCCCGCGTCAACTCCTGGCTCGAAGAAAAAGCGCTCCTCCGCCCCTACGTCGGCCTCCCCGATTCTGTAGCCCCGCGCGAAAACCTCGTCGTAATCCTCCTCGAGTCCTTCGAAGGCTGGCTCCCCGAAAACGAAATCGACGGCAAGCCGATTACCCCCTATATCAATTCCCTCCTAAAAGACTCCTCCACCTTCTACGCTCCCCGCGTTCTATCCCAGGTAAGCACCGGCCGCTCGATTGACGGCCAGCTCCTGATTTTTACCGGCCTCCTCCCCCGCCTCCACACCATCTACTCTACCAAACACCCCGACAACTTCTACCCCACCCTCAACAAGGCCCTCCGCGAGAAATACGGCACAAAAAGCTATATCTTCACCTGCGACCGCCCCATCACCTGGAACCAGCAGGCCGTCTCCCCCGCCTTCGGCTACGACGCGATGTACTCCCGCGACGCATGGGAGCTGGACGACATGATCGGCAAGCCCGCAAAACTCAGTGACCAGTCCTTCTTCCGCCAGTCCGTCAGCCTCGTCAAAGACAGCAGTATATGGCCCGCGGGAGAACCACGCCTCCTGACCTTCGTCTCCTACTCCGGCCATAACCCCTTCATCCTCCCCGAGGAGAAACGGGACCCCGGCTTCAACCTCCACGCCATGGGCTTTAACAAGCGCTTCGCCGACTATACCACAATGGCCCACTACACCGACGCCCAGCTCCATATCATAATCGACTACCTCAAATCCCGCCCCGACTACGACCGGACTCTCGTCGTAATAACCGGCGACCACGAAGGGCTCGCCTATTACCGCGACGAAATCGTCGCGGCCGACACCCTCGGCCTCGTCCCCGACAAGCAGTTCGTCCCCCTCATCATCCTCAACAGCCCAGTTCCCGGCCGCGTCGACGAAGTAGTAGGCCAGTACGACATCTACCCGACCCTTCTCGGAATGCTCGGCCTCGACAACTACCGCTGGAAAGGCCTCGGCCAGACAATGCTCGCCCCCGTCGCCGGATTCGCCGTCTCCTCCTACACCAAGGAAGTCGTCGGCGACACAATCGGCGTCTCCCCCGCCCTCCGCGACAACATCTTCAATGCCCGCCGCGTCAGCGACGACATAATCAACTTCGACATGCTCCGCGGCCGCTTCGAATAATCCCCCCCTCCGACAAAACAGCCGCCCCGCCTGTTATAAAATCATGGATGTACTGACCCCGGAACAGCGCCGCCGTTGCATGCAGGCCAACAAAAGCCGCGACACAAAGCCCGAGCGAATCTTCGCCCGGCTGCTCTGGAGCGCAGGTGTCAGATACCGCAAGCAAACCCGCGCAATCCCCGGCCGCCCCGACTTCTCCATTAAGCGCTACAAGCTCGCCATCTTCGTCGACGGCGACTTCTGGCACGGCCGCGACTTCGACCCCGAACACAACCGCTTCCACCGCAACCGCGACTTCTGGATCGCCAAAATCCAACGCAACATCGCCCGCGACAAACGCGTCACCGCCCAGCTCGAAGCCCGCGGCTGGAAAGTCCTCCGTTTCTGGGAAACCGACATAAAGAAAAACCCCGGCGTCTGCCTCCGCGCCGTCCTCGACCACCTCTCCTCCTTCACCTCCCTTTCCGCCCCCGCCTACCTCCCCTCCGACCTCCCCTCCGGCTCCTACCCCGAACCGGCCCCCGCTCCGGCTCCTGCCTCTTCCCCCGCTCCTTCCTCTATCTCTCCCGCCCTTTCCCCGGCCCCTTATTCTGAAGAAGCCCTTCCCTCCCACCTCGCCGCCGAGCCTCGCGCCCCCTACTCCCCTTCCCCCGAAAACCCTTAAATCCGTTCTCGCCCGTTTCCCTCCCTGCTGTCCCCGAATGTCGGGTGGAGCGAGCCGAAGGCGAGCGGCTTCCCCTCTTCCCTTCCCTCTCCTTCCTCCTTTCCCTTTCCCCGCCTTTCCCCTCCTGTCCGCCCCCGAAAGTAACCCCTGTCCTGTGCGCCCGCCGGACGGCGGGTGTCCCCCTCTTCCCCCTCTCTCGAGCCGGATGGGTTCTGATCCCGGTGTGAGGGGCCGCGGCCCCGAAGCCCCCTCTTGGTGCGCGAGGCGTAAGCCGAGCGAAGAAAAAGCGCTCCACCCTTTCGGCGCGAAGCCTGTCGGGTGGAGCGAGCTTTAGCGAGCGGCGCGTGTGCTTTTTCCAGCGCCTACCTTTAGCTTTTGCTTTTTCTTGTTAAGGATTATTTGATGAGCGAGACCCGGACCCGGGTGTTCTTCAGCTTGTGCGGGGCAAGAAGCTCGAGGACCTTCCCCGCCTTCGCCCGAGGAACCGCGACAATCGCGCTGTGGTCGTCAACGATAATTTTGCCGACCTCCTCCTTCGCCAGTTCCCCCTTCTGCATGACATATCCCGCGACATCCCCCTTGGAGATGCGCTCCTTCTTTCCCGCGTTGATATAAAGCGTCGCGACCTCCGAGCGTATGCCGTCCTCCGAAACCGACCGCGGATGGTACTCGCGGTCCCAGCTTACATATTCCGGAATACTCTCCTCCTCGTTGGCTATCAGATATGCCGTGCCCTCGGCCCCCTGGCGCGCCGTGCGGCCGTTGCGGTGCGTCCAGCTTTCCGCCGACAGCGGCATATGGTAATGGATAACATAATTGACCGAATCAATGTCAAGGCCGCGGGCTCCGAGGTCCGTCGAAACCAGAATCGGCGTAGTCCCGTTGTTGAGGAGGTCGACGGCGAGCTTGCGTTCCCGCTGCTCCAGCCCCCCGTGGTAAAGCCCGACCGGGAACCCCTCCCGTTTCAGATGCTCGTAGACCCGTTCGGCACTCTCCCTGTGGTTGACAAACACAATCGCCTTCCCGTCGGGCAGCGACCGCAGCAGTTCGTCGAGCGTCCCTAACTTGTCCTTCTCCGGCGAGGGAACCATGACGGTCTGCAACCGACTTTTCGCCCCCTGCCGCGTGAAATCGGCAACCTCCGGCTTCTTACCCATATTGATGAAATCCGGCATCTCGGCCAGCCGTGTCGCCGAAGTCAGGATAATCAGTTTCAGCTTCCTCATCTTCCCGACGATGCGCTTCATCTCGTCGTAGAAACCAAGTTCCAGCGACTTGTCGTATTCGTCAAGCACCAGCGCGTCGCAGTTCGCCAGGTCGAGGTTGCGGCGCTGCAGATGGTCGAGCAGACGACCAGGAGTCGCTACTATTATGTCAGGCACCGGCGACAGCGACTTAACCTCGTCGGCCATATTGTGCCCTCCGTAGAAAGCTACCGTCTTAAGCCCGGCGGCGACAGGCCGCAGCACGTCCGCGATCTGGATTACCAGCTCGCGCGAGGGGGCCAGCACTACTGCCTGAACCCGCTTCCCGTCCGATGGTCCGAGCGAACGCAACAGGCGCAGTGCGAACGCCGCCGTCTTTCCCGAACCCGTGGGAGCCAGGAGGATTATGCGGTCAGCCCCGGTGGTAGCCATAAGCTGCTGCATCTCGTTCAGGTTCTCTATGTTATGGCGCTCGCGCAAGCGCTCTGTAATCAGCTTGGTATCCATTTTATAGTGCTCTAATTTACGATATAGCCGTGAAGCGGCGTGTCGTCGGTTGGAATGACATTGTAGCGGCGCAGCTCAAGCTCCTTCTCCGCGGCCGGACCGGAGACAGCGCGCCCGTAGTTCTCGAAAACGAAATAACGGCTCCCGCATTTCGGGCAGACCGCGTGGTGGCTCTTCGTATCTACCCGGACCCGTATCGTCTGCGAATTTTCCACCGGACACGAAAGGTCCATCGCCACTGGCTGCCCCGTCAGTGCCACCGCCAACAGTACCCCGCCGTACCCCGTCTCGTTAGTCGCGAGATAAGGGAAATCCTTCGGCAGCCGCTCGCTCTTTATATAATAGTCGAAATCGAGCGGATTGGCACCCGGCCCGTACTGCTGCCATTCATTTATAGTCGCGAAGCGCAGGAACACCGGGGCAGGCGGCGTGCGCACATGGTCGTTGGAGCCACAAGCGGCGACAGCCGCTGCCAGAAAGGCCACGGCTGTCGCTATAAGTGTATTTCGCAGATAGTTATTCATCAGGCCGAAGCGGAATCGTTCCGCGGTTCATTAATATTAACGGCTCAGCCCCCCGATCAGTTCGCCGAACTTGTCGGCTGCCTTCTGCATATAGGGGCCGACCATCGGCCGGAGCATCATCGGTATATCGACGTCGATCACCGTCTCGACCTCCGTTGAGTTATCGGTCAGCGACTTCAGGTCAACCTTCATTGTCAGGGGCACAGGCGACGAGGTCGTCCCGAAGACAATCTTCGAAGGAGCCTGGCGCTCAATCACGGAGAACGCGATCTCACCTACCTGCGGCGTGACAATCTTTATGGAATCAGCCGTGAAAGCCACCTGGCCGATTTGAGCGCGCTGCTCCTCCGTAAGCGAGTCGAGCGCGCTTTGCAGCCGCGTCATATCCGAGAAACGGTCGAAAAGTTCGGCGGCCGGTTTCTCAACGACCGTAGGCTTGCTCTTATATGTTGCCATTAAATCTCTCTTAATAAATGATTAAAAATTAGTCCTTCTCGGCCTCTCCGCTCCTTTCCGCCGCTCCCGCCAGCCGTCCTTCCGTCTGCCGGCTTCCACCTGCCGTCCTTCCGTCGCTTTCCGCCAGCCGAAAGTGTCTCCGTTCTGTGGAGCGAGCGTAAGCGAGCGGCCTCCCCTCTTCGGGAAACCGCCCGGATGGGAGGGCGATGGCAGAACGGTCTAGATGGTAGGAGCTTGGGGGCGAGGCCGATGGGAGCAATCTGAAGATTGTGACCGAGGCCGAACCTCCAAGCGACGACCCAGATGGGCCGTTATGGCGCGCCCTCAATGCCCTCTAAGCCCTTAGAGGTCGCGTTTCGAGCTTATATCAGGTACCCAGTTCCCCGGATCCTCGCGCCAAAGCTGCAGAGTATCCAGGTCGCTTTCCCTGATAAACCCGGTTTCGAGCGCAGCTTTCAGCATCGCGTCGTAGTTCGAGAGGGTCATCAGCTTAACGTTCGCCGCCTTGAAAGCCGCAGCCGCGTCGGGGAAACCATAGGTGAACATAGCTACCATTCCGACAACCTCGGCGCCCGCCATGCGCACCGCCTCGACTGCCTTCAGACTGCTCTTGCCCGTCGAAATCAGGTCCTCGATTACGATAACCTTCTGGCCCGGAGCGAGATGCCCCTCGATAAGGTTCTCAAGTCCGTGGTCCTTGGGAGCCGAACGAACGTAGATGTAGGGAAGGCCGAGAGCGTCGGCGACAAGAGCCCCCTGGGCGATAGCGCCAGTGGCTACCCCGGCGATAACGTCAGGCATCGGGTAGTTCTCGAGTATGAGGCGCGTAAGCTCCGTTTTGATAAACGTGCGCACCGGGGGGTACGACAGCGTCTTGCGGTTGTCGGTATATATAGGAGAGTTCCACCCCGAAGCCCAGCGGAACGGCATATCGGGCTGAAGTTTGATAGCACTGATTTTCAGCAGCTTTTCTGCGAGGAGTTGCTCAAGTTTTTTCATAAGTGTCTTGACGAATATGAGTGAAGCCGGTGGACCGGGCGTTTACGATAGATGCGCTTGTATAACCGCGCCTGTTTATAAAACGCGAAAATAGTCACTTTCGGCCTATCTCCCAAACGTAGCGCGTGAAAAGTTCTTTACATTCCGCCCCCGGAGGTTATCCGACAGGGATTTTGTCGATGCGGCGCTGGTGGCGACCCCCCTCAAAGTCGGTATTCAGATATGTGTTTACGGTTTCAAGCGCGACAGCCGGCTCGATAAAGCGCGCCGGAAGCACCAGCACGTTGGTGTCGTTGTGGCGGCGCGCCAGCGACGCCAGTTCGGGAAGCCAGCAGAGCGCCGCGCGGATTCCCTGGTGCTTGTTGAGGGTCATCGCAATCCCGTTGCCCGACCCGCAGAGCGCTATTCCGCAACCGCATTTGCCGCTCTCTACGGCGAGCGCCGCGGGATGGGCGTAGTCGGGATAGTCGCACGACTCCGTCGAGTGCGTGCCGAAATCGGTATATTCCAGCCCGTTGGCCTCGAGGTAGCCCTTGATCATTTCCTTCATCTCGTAACCTGCGTGATCACTGCACAGGGCGATGTTTTGCTTATTCATATACTGGTTAGTTTGAGGGTATTAGCTGTTATTTTTCTGGTATGGCGGCCTCCGTGTTCCCCTGGTAGCCCTCCTTCCCGAGGGGGAAGGTATAGTAGACAGAAAATGCGACTCCGAGATGGCCGTTGGATGTGCCGTAGCCGGGAATGTACCAGGGATTACCACCGCGCTGTTTGGTCTGTTTCAGTATCCCGCGGTATCTGATTTCCCAGCCGAGCGACAACTGTTTGTAGACCTTAACCCGAAGCCCGAACAATACCTGGATATGGTGTACCGTCGAGCTTTGTTCGGGGAAATCGACCTTGGAGGTCTCGTCCCAGTATGGCATGTCGATCGTCACGTCAGTCAGCCGGTATTTGAACGGCGAGACTCCGTAGCGCAATCCGGCGTAAACCGAATAATCAGGGTTGGAATTGTACAGGAAGTTATAGTTGGCCCCTATCCGGAAATAGGGGGTCACACCTACGCGATAGGTATAATTGTTGTCGTCGGGAGTGTACAGAGCGTTACCAAGACCCGCTTCGACAACAGCGATATAGCGGTTGTGCATGTTGAACTCCGCCGAGAAGTCAACAATACCATACTTCTGCCCGATGATTCGCATTACCGGATCCCAAAGGTTCACTCCGACCGTCGCCGAATAAATCAGCGGCTGGATCATCTTCGGAACCTTCACCGTGTCGGGGAGCATCATCAGCGAATCCGGGACCTCCCGGCCGTTAATGGTGTCAACCAGGATTTTGCGCCCGTTCTCGTCGGTCATTTCGACAAACGACGAGCGGTCGATCGAATCCCCCGGCAGCTTGTTCTCGTTGATGCCGGTGATTCCCTGCGAGGCGGAGATCACGGGAGTGACCCTGCGCTGGGCGTTCATCGTAAGCAGCCCGAACGTCGCAGCCATAAAGACGGCAAACGGAAGAATGTGTAGGCGCCCTTTCATTGTCTGCCCCCTTTCCTTTCGCCGCCATGGTCTCCCATATCTATTTCGCCGAAGCGGTCAGGGTCGTCAGGCACCTCGAGCGTGCCGTTATCGGTCCCCTGGCCGAGATTGGCTACTCTGAAATATACCTTGAAGCGCTCCCGCTCTATATTGGTAACAACGGAGTCCGATACCGCGACCGAATCTATCACATGCCGCGTATATACTACCTGGCGCACCCGGTAGCGGTACATCGCCCCGCACTCCTCCGAGGCAAAGTAAGGCTCGGAATCATAAGTGAAGGTAATGGTGTCGTTGAATACCGGCTTGTCAAGCCCCTGCGCCTTATAATTATAGCGGATAAAGAAAGCGGTCCGCGGAGTGTTGTAGCGGAAAGGCAGGTACAGCGAGCCGGTCCGCTCCCCGGAGGAGACAAGCAACGAGTCGTCGGGAGCGCCTACGCCCCCAATGTCGAGCGAGTCGAGAGAAATCGCCTGTTCCGCCGGACGCCCGTCCTCCCCTGTCGTGACGGCATAAAACCCCATCAGCGGCAGGGCGTTATGGTTGTCGGTACACCCCTGGTTGTTGCACGCGGGGAACAGTATCGACAGCCACAGCGCCGCAATCGCGGCAACAGGCAGGATGGCTGGCTTATATTTCTTCTCTGATCTCATATTCGTTGCGCCGCGGCGAGTTTCTCACCACGAGTTCCCCGACGAAGCCCGCCAGGAAGAGTTGGGTGCCCAGAATCATCATCGTCAAGGCAATATAGAAATACGGGGAATTGGTGACGAGGGTGTACGGGTCGCCGTGGTGCATCGCCCACAGCTTGCCGAACCCGACTACCATCACGGCGATCAGGCCGATAAAGAACATCAGCGAGCCAAGAAGCCCGAAGAGATGCATCGGCTTCGCCCCGAACTTCCCGGTAAACCACAGTGTCCCCAGGTCGAGATAGCCGTTGACGAAGCGGTCAAGCCCGAACTTCGTCTTGCCGAACTTGCGCGCCTGGTGCTTGACTACCTTCTCCCCGATTTTGTCGAACCCGGCGTTTTTCGCCAGGTAGGGTATGTAGCGGTGCATGTCGCCGTAAACCTCGATATGCTTCACGACGCTGTTGCGGTATGCCTTCAGGCCGCAGTTGAAGTCGTGAAGGTTATGGATGCCGCTTACCCGGCGCGCCGTGGCGTTGAACAGCTTCGTCGGTATGGTCTTCGACAGCGGGTCGTAGCGCTTCCGCTTCCACCCGCTGACGAGGTCATAGCCATCCTCCGTAATCATCCGGTAGAGTTCGGGAATCTCGTCGGGGGAATCCTGAAGGTCGGCGTCCATCGTGATTACCACATCCCCCTGCGCCTTGCGGAACCCGGTGTTCAGCGCGGGTGACTTGCCGTAGTTGCGCCGGAAGGCTACCCCCTTGACCGCCGGATTCGACGCAGCGAGAGAACGGATTACCTCCCACGAGCCGTCGGTCGAGCCGTCGTTGACATATATCACCTCGTATGTGAAGCCGTTGGCCGCCATAACCCGTTCAATCCAGGCTTGCAGTTCGGGAAGCGATTCCGCCTCGTTGTAGAGGGGCACGACTATCGAAATATCCATTTTCCTTTTAACAATTGTCAGTTCTTCTTTTATCCTTGCGAGATCGGCACCCGCTTGATTCGCGCCAGCGCCCCGACTACCATCGACAGCAGGGAGCCGCTGAACATGACAGTCCACATCTCCCCAAGCACGAGCACCGCCGGGCGCGGGTAGGCGTTGCTGTCCGCCACCATGCGCAGCTCCTCGGCAAGGGCCTGGGCCCCTTCCTCCTCCATACCGCCGTAAAAATCAATCAGGTATGTAAACACCCCCTGAATGAAGCCGGGGTTGACATAGCGGAGGTAAACGAACGCCACGGCACCGAATATAAGCGACGCGCACGCGAACATCACGATACCCTGCATCCACAGCGCCGAAAACACCGTCATCCCGTGCGCCGCGACATGCGTCCTCCGAAGGAAGAAATAGGTCAGAAACGGCACGCCGAGAGCAACCGCCATTGCAGGAATCTGCAACCACGATGTGAAAAGGGAGCCGCAGACAAGCGCCATGGCGAACGTAATGTACAGCCCCATCCAGAGGCCGTCGTCAGCGCCGCGGGCGTAAATCGTTTTCGGTTTCGGTTCCTGTCTCATTCGTCGGGATAGGATAGCATGGGTATAAAGTTTTGGCAAAATTAGTAATTTTCCCCGTATTTTGATTGGCGGTCAGAGTAAATATTAGTAAATTTGTCGGCTTTCCCTGCCGCAATTAGCCGCTGGAATGCCTGATACCTTAATTTCTACGAAACCACAGTCATGAGAATATCAAAAAAATCAGTGCTTATCGCGATAGGCGCAGCCGCCGCTTTCCAGGCCTCCGCCGTTATCGACCTCGACTATTACAGCCGTCTGCAAGGCCTGAAAGGCGCCGCCCTGAAAACCGCAGTCCACGAAATCGTTACCGAGAACGTGCGCATGCTCGACTACGGGTCCGGCCAGAACAATACCTGGTACGGCTTCTACGTCACAGACCGATGCCCCGACGGCTCCGTCCGCGACCGCTACTCCAACGATGTCCGCTACTTCGGTAGCCGCGGTTCCTCCGTGTCAGGCATGAATATCGAGCACTCCTTCCCAAAAAGCTGGTGGGGTGGATCCGAAAACAACGCATACAAGGACCTCTACAACCTGATGCCCTGCGAGGTGAAAATCAATTCAACCAAGAGCAACTACCCGATGGGGGTCGTCAACCGTACAACCCCCTCCGGCGACAACGGTTGCACTCGCGTCGGCTCCGGATCCGACGGTCAGAACTACTGGGAACCGGCCGACAAATGGAAAGGGGACTTCGCCCGCGGATATATGTATATGGCTACCGCCTACCAGGATTTCACCTGGACTAACTCCCAGGGACAGGTAATCCTCCAGACAGGCTCATACCCCACCCTCAAAAGCAAAGCCTCTGAGCTCTTCATCGCCTGGGCAAGGCAGGACAAGGTTGACCAGATAGAGACCGTTCGCAACGACGACGTCGAGACCTTCCAGCGCAACCGCAACCCCTTCGTCGACTTCCCCAACCTGATGGAATACATCTGGGGCGATTCGATTGGCCAGTCGTTCAACGTCAAGACAACCGTCAAGAGCGCTGACTTCATCGGCGGCTCTTCAATCGGCGACGGGCCCGTCTCCGGCTCCATCGAAGAGCTTTACGCCAGCTCCTTTATCGGCGAGGACGGCGGATGCCAGGAACAGATAGACCTCCAGCCTGCCAACAGAACCCGTGTCTGGACTCTCGACCCACAGTACGGATGGAAAGCGTCCGCCGTCTCCGGCAACGCCGACAACATCGTCCGCGATGCCTCCGACGCGACACTCCTGACCCCGGCTGTCAACCTCGCCGGATATGTCGAGCCGACCATCAAGTTTGACCACGCCTGCAAGTTTGCCGCCGACCCATCAGCGGTCCTCAGCGTGATTGTCCGCGCCGAAGGTGAACCCGACTACGTAATCCCCGCCCAAAAAATCGTATGGCCCAAAGGTACCTCCTGGACCTTCACAAACGACGTGAAAGTCTCCCTTCCCGACTTCGCCGGAAAGAAAATACGCATCGGATTCCGCTACACCTCCACAACCGAAGAAGCCTGCACCTGGGAAGTGCGCAACTTCTCCCTAACGGCCCGCAAGTCCCTCTCCTCAATTGACGACCTCATCAACGACAACCTCGCCAACGAAGCCGACGACTCCAACGCCCCCGCCGAATACTACTCCCTCGACGGCCGCCGCGTCGATCCCGCGACAACCCGAGGCCTCGTAATCCTCCGCCGCGGCTCCCGCACCTCCAAAGTCATCCTCCGCTAATCCCCCCTCCCGCCCCCCTGCGCCCCTTTCTGCCCCTGCCTCCGGCCCTCTTTCCTGTCCCCGACTGTTGGGTGGAGTGAGCCGAAGGCGAGCGGCTTCCCCTCCTTCCCTCTCTTTTCCCCTCTCTTCCTCCCTCCTAAGTAATAGCTGTTCAGTGCGGGCGCCGGAAGGCGGCCGGCTCTCTTCCCTCGGGGCGGCTCCCAGAAAAAACAAGCGCTGCGGTCGGAAATCTCCGGCCGCAGCGCTCGCTTTAAAAAAATGCGTTCAGTTTTTGCGCAAGAGGAGGTTGATGACGAGCCAGCCCCCGAAAACCTGCAGCAGCATCCCCGGAATCCCGATCCGAAAATCCTGGCAAGCAAGCCAAAAGTCCCCGCGGAGCACCCATTCGCCGAGCGTCCCCGCTACCTGGTAGAAGAGCACCACGGCTGCCAGTATTCCAATCGAAACCGTCCCTTCGCTCCGCCGGGCGGCAAACCCGGCGGCTCCCGCGAGAAGCGCCGATTTTAGCGTGATTGCCGGAAGCGCCGCCACCGCCGGCATCCCGAACAGCAGCGAGTTCACCAATGGCGACGCGAGCGCCGTCAGCAGCCCGACTCGCCAACCATATAGATACGCCCCGACGAGCGTGAAAAAGTAAATCGGCAGCCAGGTAACTCCCCCCTGCGGAACAAGGTGGAAAAGCTGCGGCGCGGCGATATTGCCGATAACGAACAGAGCCGCCAGCAGATAGGTGCGGGCGCTGCTGAATGACAGTTGTCTGATTTGCGCGGTAGTTTCCATATAGAGCCGTCAGTCAAGGTTTACGAGTTTGTATGTCTGCGAGCCGAGTCCGATCTGCTCGGCGTGCTCGAGGGTGTGCATCCCATGGCGCGAGTCGATGCGCTCGATCAGGTGGATTTTGCCGTGGTCCTCCGATGCGCGCACCAGGTCGGTGCAAGCCTTGTCGAGCGCAACCGGGTCAAGCGACGCCAGGATGCCAAGGTCACCCATCTTCGGGTCCTCGGGCGAGGAATCGCAGTCGCAGTCAACCGACAGGTTGTTGGCCACGCTGATATACAGAATCTTATCTCCGCAATGGTCGGCGACTGCCTTCGCGGCCTCGGCCATGGACTCCAGGAAGTCGTCCTGCTCAGCGAGATTCGTCCACAGCGAGTCGGGAGTGTTCACCTTCCCCGCCGAATGGATATGGCTCTTGCCGTTGGCCGACGCGATTCCGATCGACATATTCTTAACCGCGCCACCGAAGCCACCCATCGCGTGCCCCTTGAAATGGGAGAGGATAACCGTGAAGTCATAGTCGGGATAGTGCGAGCCGACGATGTCGTACGTCAGATGCTTGCCACCTTCGACCGGCAGCCGCACCTCCCCGTCGGCATCCATAATGTCGACCGGCGCGATCGCCGTGAACCCGTGCTCCTCCGCCGCCTTCCGATGGTCCTCCGTCGTGAAGCGCTTCCCCTGGTAGGCCGTGTTACATTCTACAATCGTCCCCTTGGTCGCGTCAACCAGGTCCTTGATCAGCGCCGGCTGGAGGAAGTTGTGTCCTCCCGGCTCGCCGGTCGAAATCTTGATTGCAACCTTCCCGGTAGCCTTGCGCCCCAGCGCCTTGTAGAGTTTCATGATTGCCTCCGGCGAAATCTCCTTCGTCATATAGACAACCGCCGAATCGGCAACCTGCTCTCCGGCCTCGTCCGCGGAAGCCGCCGCTGCCGCCGAACCGTTTTTCGCGCATCCGGCGAGAGCGACCGCCCCCAGGAATGCTGCTCCTAAAATTTTATGCATATTCATCCGTATAATTTTAATTTGCGAAATATAGTGTTAGTATTTTAGATTTGCTTGAAATATAGTGTTAGTTTTTCTTGACGAAATCCTCTATCATCGGCAGGCACTCCTGCGCCGTAATGCACTGTGCGCAAAGCTTTTCGACCGGACAGATATCCGTTCCCGCCCTGTTGATGATATTGTCGACCAGTGTCTCATAGCCGGCCTTAACCCCTTCCCTGTCAAGGAGTTCCAGCGCCTTACGGCTCATTACCAGGGCATAAACCTCCCTTACTCCCCCCAGCGCCATCAGCGCCGCCGCCCCCTTTCCGACCACCTTGTCGGCCACGGAAGCCCCCCGCAACGCCTCCGGCTCCTCTCTCAGCAGCCTCAGCAAGTCGCGCACGCCCCTCTCCCGGAACGTCCTGACGCTCACTCCATTAGCCACCACGCACGAGCACCCCTCGCGCCTCAGCCTCTCCACTAATTCCGTCATCTCAGCCATATCTTCGCCTCCAATCCATTCATTTCTAATCCGTTGAAATCCGCCTGCCGTATGGCCGCGATCCAACCCGGCCTCACCGCACAAACCATTCAACATCGCGAATTTAGCCCAAATCCCCCAAACTCCCAATATCCAAATCCCCTCCCCTCTTACCATTTTCCCCTATTTTCCTCCCCTTCAGTTCCCTAAATCCGCTCTCATTCACCTTCCCCACAAGCAGCTATCTCCCTAAAAAATCAGTACGTCAGCATTATCCTCTTACCTCGTCAACCAGCTTATACCACGGACCCGCACCCTCCGGGCGCTCCACTCATTTGACCGCACACCAATCACCGCGCCTCGCCTCTCCGAGGCTCGACACGGTGTTACTCACGGCCCCGCGCCCTCCGGGCGCTCCGCAGATGGCAGTAGCGCTTTGCCCAAATAAAACAGGATGAGGACGAAGTGAAAAGTGAAAATCCGGCTTCGCCTGAGTTCAGATTATAGTTAATGAGGTATCTACTTCACCATTCATCCCTCACCATTTAATATGAGCAAGTTGAAAATATGCGAAATTTCAATCATCTAATACTTTTAATCAACTAACACTCTCTCCATTATCTAACGCTCTTACTATCTATCGGCATCATTCAGCCATAGCTCTCCATTATCCAACCCTCTTACTATCTATCGGCATCATTCAGCCATAGCTCACCATGATTTAACCATCTTTTTATCTTTCGGCGTCATTAAGCCATAATTGGCGACTTGGGGCATCATCAACGGAGCGCCAGGAGGGCGCGTGGCTGTGAGTAACACCGTGTCGAGCCACGGCGGGGCGAGGCGCGGTGGTTGTCTGCTATCTGTGGGTGGAGTGCCCGTAGGGTACGGGTCCGTGGTATCGACGCGCCTAACCTACAAGAATCAATAAGGATTTATAATGTGGATTCTTTGTGTTAAGAGTGGACGGGGATTTGGTGGAATGGGGGGAAATTGCTAAATTCGCGGGTGTAATGGTAACTCCGTCGGCCGGGAGCGGCTGGCTGGATGCGGGAGAAGGGGCCGGAAGGCCGCGATTGCCGCATTCGAGGAGTTTTAAAAGGGAATCCGGTGAGAGTCCGGAACAGTACCCGCTGCTGTAAGTCCCGGGAAATTGACCCCGCTGCATGCCATTGGAGCCGAAAGCTCCGAGAAGGTGCGGAGGTCAAGGGATAAGTCAGAAGACCTGCCGTTACAGATAACAGATTTAAGCCTGCGGGACTATGGGCTTCGACTTCTGACACTCGCAAACAGGCTCCCGCGCGGGGCCGTTGCGAACTATGTCCGTATTGAATCATTTAATCCCGTCGGTAAGAGTCTGCGACTTAGCCGACGGGATTTTTCATTTCCCGATTGAGGGCGTGTCATAACGGCCCATCTGGGTCGTCGCTTGAAGGATTCGGCCTCGGTCACAATCTT
>CAJUFH010000036.1 GCA_910585755.1 uncultured Muribaculaceae bacterium
ATTGAATTTCAATAATTTCAAAGTGCTATTATGATTTTTTAGTGGACACTAATGTTTCTTTATGCAGGAGATATTAAGTCGTGAGTTGTAGGCAAACGCCTGTTGAGGTATAAGCTTATCGTGGCTGTCATAATCATCTGTCATGACCTCGCGAGTTACAAGAGATTGCAGATAGTCCTCTTTTACGGGTATTAGGGTGCGCTCAGTTTTAAGTTCCTCCACTCGGATACTGTGCAGGAAATAGAACTGAGAGCAATTGCGAATATCCTCTTTGACCGCATCCTCACTCCGTTTCGGAGTTACCAACACACCGCCGGGACGACTTGTCAAATCGTTAGGAGTAAAGGTAAACGCATATAGTTTGCCGAAATTATTCTTTTGATAGCGCAGAGGATATGTTGAGGTGCTTGCAGCTTGATTAGTATGTTTGCATACGCAGAAACTTGATAAATCCTCGCCATTGTCGATAAACCTTTCGCATTCGCCGTTCTGGTCGTATGTGTAAATCGGAGCGGAAATGAAGATGTCAACGGACTTAATAACATCACTCCAATTTTTAAGTGGGTTTAAGTCTGATTTAAGTGCATAGTCAAGGCTATGCACAGGAGCCACAACACGGAGTTTCGCCGTAGTAAAAGTAGCATTTTCGCGATGCAGGTTGAACCAGAAAACACGGGGTGTGTTTTCAGAGCTGCATATCATAAGAATGGGTGCGGAATGTCTTGTCAAAGAGCCATCGTACAGACGGTAGGCGTAACGGACAAAGAAAGGGAAAATAAATTTACCTTTCTGAGTTGACTCCTCAGCGATGAATTTGTTTATCTTCGCCAATACTTGATTGGTGATACTTGTTTTCTGGGTATCGTTAAACTCCGACCAGATAAGGTCGTTGTGTATGCTACACGATATTTCAAACTCAGCAGAGCGTTTCATCGCGCCTTGCAGACCGAATGACAGAGAACACTCGGGCATTGTTGTTCCAAGGTTGAGGTAGCCGGTAGTATCTCCTTTCCACAGAAAATAGTGCATACCATCGGAACAGAGAATAAGTAGAGTATTGCCGATAGAACTGAACTGATAAATATCCAATCTTGTAAACGTGGCCAATTGTGTAGGGGTCTCTGTCGTTTCTGACCTGTCATTAATCCAACTAACTGTCTTGCCATCCAACAGGATATAGTGCTTATACGAAGATGTTTCGTGGATATATGCGGCCTTTTGTGATGCCGACAGACCAATAGATGTTGGCATAGGCTGAAGGAGCGGTTTCAGTTGGCTATCCTCGCTTATTAGGTTTAGGGAGGCGGCGAGCTGGCCGTCGGGGCACTCGTAGTCGGAGGGTTGCGCCGTATACCCGTTGTATTTGATATCTTTGATCATAGGGAGCAGCGGTATATGATTGTGATGTACTTTGTGTTGTTTCTCTCAAATTCCGCGCCGCAGGGACAGCGCAGACGACCAATCGCGCCGGCGGCGGAGAGGACGGCGTTAGAGATGGCCTTGGAACAGGTGCGGAAGGTGCCTTTGCCGTAGGCGGTAGCCCATACGCGGCCGTCGTGGCGCCCGGCATACGTTCCCGAGCGCAGTTTGACATACAGATACCATTCGCCGGACTCCTGCGCGATGTCGATCACGTCGCCCGGGGCAAGAGAGAGTTTGCGGGCGATGTGGGCCGATATGTCGATTTTGCCGGAGGGGTGGAATGATATATCGTGCTTGCGGGAGTTTTTGAGAATGCTGTTCATCTTCGGCAAAATTAGATCTAATGATTGGTATTGGAGCTTTAAGTTGTGGGAGGGAACGTGGTTGGCGGGGGGAGAGGGGGCAGGGCATTTTTTCTTCGGCTTACGCCTCAGCACGGTGTTTGGAGGGGAGGGCGGGAATAGCTTTTCTGCGCCTCGCTCATAAGGGCTATTTTTTCAAGAGAGGTTCGGGATGGGCATTTTAGTCGCTCTTCAACAGTTCGGGGTGGTCGTGGATGTTGCCGATAACGTGTACTATCCATTTCGATTCGAGCCAGGAGCCGAGCGGCATTAAGCCAAGTTCGAGTTCAAAGTAGAAGCGGACACAGAAAGCGCCGACAGCGTCATTCCACCCGACTTCGCACGCCCAGCCTTTGGAACCGAATCGGAGTATATCACCCTCGTAGATTTCCTTGCCGTTCTTGTCGAGCATGCCGGTGAACAGTCCGACAGTATTCGGCTCGACTGGTGTCCACTTCATCGCACCCTGTTTTCGAGCGTTGGGCACTTTGCCTCCGATATAGACAATATCTTCAAGAGTCCCGTTCATTCCGGGATTGTCGGTGTGTTTGATTGAGTCTCCAAAGATCCACCTTCCTGTCTGCGTGTTAATTCCACGAAATCTGAGTTCTTTCATCTTTCACCTCCTTTCTCTGCCTCAGCAATGAGTGCGTCGGCCAATCTAAATGCCGTCTTTGCAAGATTCTCGGCTGGCGGGTTGGGGTCAACGCCAGGAATAGGCGGAGCGCATACGAGAGCTTGCATCATCTGCACCCCGATATTCAGCCTACGCTCTTTTGAGAAGACGTCTTTTAGAATATTGTCGGGCTGGTTATCGCAATTTGCGGTTTCTTGCGATAAATTGACATTATCACCAAAGTATCGCTCCTTGAACTCGGTGAACGTGAGGGTGGCCGGTGTTTTATTCCCACAATAGGTCACAGTCATGTCGGGATAAACAAAGTGAATTTTAGATTCTTGAATATCGGATTCCCAACATGAGGAATCTATCAAGGAATGACCTCCGCTCCATTTAAAGCCGTTTTCATGGAGAAGCTGTCTAAACTCTTTGTCCTCCTCTTGCGTGGCGAGGTAGACACTTACCTTGGATTCTATCGGTTTCATTTTTGCGACTTCTTCCAGCTCGGTGTAAGGTTCGAGGTCGGATTCTGGAATACTCCCTGATATGGCGTGGAGGAAGTATTTACCATCCTTCGTAATAGCGACAACTTTGCGTACGTCGCCATTATATCGCACATAATCTCCCACCTTGAACTTCGGCTCGGCTGGCGCATCGCAATCGTTTGAGATACGGTTTGCCTTATCGCAATTTTCGGGCGGATTTTGAGATAACGGCTCGGCTGGCTTCGGCACAATCTTAGCAAATTCAGCCTTTATCACTTTTGCCACTCTATCAGATATTTCTTCTGATATTTCCGATACTGATTTTTTCTTCGGCTCAGACTTCGTGAAGTTATCTTCGTTAAGTTCATCCGACAGGCACTTGGAGCCGAAAAGGATGTCCAATAACGCCATTCGTGATAATGCTGATTCATGAGAATAATCTGGGTAACTATAAGGGTTCTTAGTTACCTCTTTGCATTTAGCGTAAAACTCCTGCACTTTCTTCCGGCTCACCGTCAGCATCTCCTCTCCCTCTGCGTCAGTGGTGAGGTTGTTCTGCCAATGTAAATGCTCTCCGAATAATTCATAGAGTAAGTCTGTACGATGTTTATGTAGTTCGCTTTTGTACTTTGTGGCGCAGTCTATCTCTACGCTCCACATTCTTTTTACTTCCTCCTTGAACTCTTTCGGGAGGCAGCTCCACACTTTATTTTGAAGTTCTGTTGTCATTTCGTATTTCCATTTTTAGTTCACGAATTGAATCAGCAAGATTGCCGAGGATTCTGTCATTACATTCAAGCTCAATATCCAGCGACTTTAGTTTTGATTCGATTCTATCGAGGTTGCTACCATTGCTCAGCCTGTATTCCTTATAGCAGATTATTGTCACGATAAGGATTACGGTAAGACAGATGATAATTGTTACAGCTATTATCATTTTTTCTTTCTTTTGATTATCAGCTCTACTTCGATTGGGTCAGAGTCCCATGTGAGGTCGGGGAATAATTCCGGGATAAGGTATGTCATAGTTTTTGCCATCCATAAACCCCCGTTACGCCGTCTATAACGCACACGTTCAGGTTTAACTGCAAAGAGAGATAGAGTGCCGTCAGAATCTCTCGCCACCCATCCTTGAATCACGGTGTCAGCGTCCTTCTTCTGCTTGCCGAGAGCGAAGTTGGCGCCAGCCTTGAATCCGTCCTCATACGAATCGGCAGGGCACTCACAGCAATCAAAAGCTGTGTTTTCTCCTCCGCAAAGGTCGCAATCATTCTTCCACTCGCATTTTTCGCAGAGATATTCTTTTCTCACGGCTTCTCTCCCCCCCTTTATTACGTCCTCCTGCGTGATTGTCTCTTTCTCTTTGCCGAGTGCGTAGGCTCGGTCGAAAGCGAAGTTGAACGTGCTTTTTGTTAAGGAGTGGCTATCGCAAAGATGAGGGTCTTTGCAGAACTCTTCCCAGCACTCTCGCTTCTTCTGTTGATATTCTTTGTCTGTCATTTTACATTCAATTTTGCGTTTGTTGTTTTGAGGTATTGTTCAGCTTCACGGAGCGAGCCTATTGCCTTGCATAGTTCCGGTGGTGCAAATCTTAGTTCATCTTTGCAATCTCTAAGAGTTATACCACACGCACAAAGCATTGCCATAATCTTTTGAATTTTTTCTGCGACTGTCATCCCTCCACCTCCTTTCCGAGGTCGGCTAAAATCCACGCCTGTGACAACAATTCTCTGAATACTCGCTCTTTCTCTATATACTTCATAGATAGTTTTCTGCGCATCTCCTTCTTGTTCTTTCCGACAACCATGCAGCCTCCGTTTACTCCGACGAAGCAATACTCACGATTATGGCGGCGATTATATTCTAAAGCCCATCTTATGTGGTCTTCGCAATATCGGTAACTGTCGTTCTGCACTCCCTCATAGCCTTTCGACATGATGAAGTGACCGAGGGCGTTTGCTTCATCGAAAGAGTGACATTTGGTATAGATTTGTTTCATAGTTGTACCTCCTTTGCGATTTCTGGGAAGAGGGATTTGAGCAAATCTATTCTCCCTTGATTGTATGGCGAATACCCAAAGTTCTTAGGGTCGAGCTGCACGAGGATACCCTTGTGTATGTCTTCCACCTTGCTTTTCTCCACAAGGCAGAAGCGGCGGAGCAGGAAGCGGATTAACCGCTCAGCATTTTTAATCTCCTGCGTTCTAAGGCTGATGATTTTATCGCTTAGATTTGGATATATTTCCTCCGCATACTCTCGGGCGAGGGCGGTGATTTGGTCGTCGTTCATAATTTTTCTCCTAATTTGATGATGAATACTTAATCGACTAATTCAAAGTCGTAGACGAATACATAGGGATTGGACTCCCATGTTCCTTTGCCGGATATGCGGTCTATCAGAGAGGCATAGGCTTTACGGGGTGTCTTAAAGGCTACAATAGTTTCGCGTTTGAAGTCGCTAAACCCAAACCTTTTCTCATTAGGGGTGCTGTAATCTCTTATCTCCTCCCTGAAGCAATCCTCGTCGGATATATCCTGCAACCGCTCCACACGCACATTGGTTATGCGTATGTGGTGAGGCATAAGGTCGGCACGGACAAACATCTTGTTAGCCCAACCAGCAGTATCTTCGGAGCCTCGGTAAATGTCGAATAATCCGCAATCTTTGTAGCTTTGTGCCACGGCCACGACTTCGCCAATCTTGTATTTGGGTAAGATATATGCGCCCTCTATGTCAAAACCGTCAGCATCGTGCATTATCGGATATTCAAGCACTGCATTATCCGACATTCGGCGATATACATAAAACCCGCCAACATCTTGCCCTTTGAATGATGTAGGGCAGGTTATTATCCGTCTTGTCTGCGTTTTACGCCCGCTCAAAACGGCTTCTGTGAGTCCGTATTTATCTGAGAACATTATCTTTTTCATTGTCAGTTTCTTTCATAAAGCACATCCAATGAGTATTGGAACGCTTGCCGGATATATGTCCGAATATTGGTTTGTGCGGTGTCAGTTTTAGAATCTCAGAAACCTTGATGTCGGTTTCGTTCCACTTGAAAATCAGGAAACCGCCGGGCATAAGGACGCGGAAACATTCCGCGAAACCTTTTGCGATAACTTCTTTCCAGCCCGGTAACAATGCGCCATATTTCAACATCTGCCAACCGTCAAGTTCTTTCTTCGAGCCGGAATATTTAAGATGCGGAGGGTCGAACACCACCATTCTGAAAGAGTTGTCGGGATATGGCATATTTGTGAAGTCAGCTATCACATCGGGATTGACCTCGAATTTGCGTCCGTCACAGAGCGTTGTCGATACCTGGCGAATATCCTGGAACAGGACATTAGGGTCGTGCTTGTCGAAGTAAAACATTTTCCCACCACAACAAGCGTCAAGGATTGGTTTCATAATCACTTCTTTTTGCGGTTTACCCATACTTCTGTTTCTGAAATTTGGGGACAAAGCACGACTGTTATCTCATCCGTCAGAATGAAAGAGTTACCCCCGGCTGGGCTGCTCGCTACATACCTGGCCTTGTCAATGCCGAGCAACTCCATCGCGTTGCAGAGTGCGAGAACCTGATACGCGTTAAAGACTTGTTCGTAAATTCCGATCGCAGCCTCTTGCGGCGGTATCATTCGCCCGGTCGGTTCTTCTATGGCCGGAGACGAATTGCCGGAACCGTTGCATATCGGGCAGGTGTGATATTCTTCGTGCGTATAGCCGTTTTTGTCTTCATAAGACCATTCAACTTCGCCGTCTCCGTCACAGTCTTCGCACTTAATAGCGGGGCGGACAGTCTTCATCTCTTTTTCAGTAGACACACGCCCGACGGCCTTTTTGAGTTTGGCAAGAGTCAGGGTGATGTCTATGTTATGAGGGTTCAGGACTTTCAGGACGTGTAGATTGTATGGCTTGTATTGGCCCTTGCAGATTTCCGGCTTAATCATTATCAAGCGATGCGTTTCAGTCGCGCACACAAATCCGTCAGAGAGAAAAGGAGCCTGTATCTGCTCTCTGTAATGGGCACTGTCGTAGAAAAGCGCCAAGAGTGCGGACTCGTCGAATTGTTTGGTAGGCATTGGATTCATAAATTGAATATGGTTAGCTGGGTTGTCTGGTTGCTATTTCGATAGCCCTGAATATTTCCAACATGACCTGGGGGACGATGGCGTTGCCGTAGGCTTTCACTGACTGGCGTCTCCATTGGGGATAAGGAATGGCGAGGCGGTCCACATCGAAGGGAAGCCCATCATCTCCTCTACGAACAGCGGGTTGAGCTGAAGGGAAGTCCTTCCATCGGTCTTGCGGGAGTCTGTCTGTGAGATCCGGGCGAGCTGCTCCTCCAAATTGCCGCGCCTCCGGGCCGCGAGATTCGGATTGGAAAGGTCGAGGTCCGGGGCGTTGTTGCTCCTGGGCGTGGCGAGCAGACCGTTCACTGCGAGGGCGTGGAGTTGCGATCCCGCCTGGCTTCCCGGGATGCGTGTCATCGAGTAGTGGTCCGCATCCGCGGCGTTCGGAGTGGGCAGCAGTTCCATCGGGTAAAACTCCCTCCGGCCATTCCGGCCGCACCTTTTCAATCCCTGAGTCTGCACGGTAGGCAAAAGGTCCCGGACGAGGGCCGCGATTGTCGGTCTCGGCCTCGCCCCGGGAGAGGGGCTCTTGTTCACCCTCCCGGTTTCCGCGTCTGTCGCCGTCACGGTGGGCAACAAAGAACACCCGGTCGCGTCGGTGGGGCGCTCCGACGGCACAAGCCGGAATAACGAACGCCCGGACGGAATATCCCAAGCCCTCAAGGTCGAGGCAGATGGTCTCGCTGACGAACCGGCTTCGGGATTCGAGCTGACGCACCTCTTCTCCGAACAGGTTTCTTGAGACTTCCATACGAGTCGTTTTGCCGGGCTGAACCATCGAGAGGATTCCAGCAACGTTCTCACCAATGACCCAAGCGGGCCGGATTTCAGATACAGCCCTCGCAAATTCCGGCCAGAGGTAGCGGTCGTCTCCCGCTCCCTTTCTTCGTCCGGCGCAACTGAAAGGCTGGCAGGGGAATCCGCCTGAGAGAACGTCGACGAGTCCGCGCCATGGAGTAAAGTCTGTCTTTCTGATGTCGTCATAACTTATTTGTTCGGGGAAGTGGTATTGGAGGATTCTGCGGCAGAAGCCGTCTATCTCGCAATGGAAGAGGTTGCGCCAACCCATCATCCGTGCGGATAACTCGGCGGCTCCAATGCCGCTGAAGAGGCTGGCGTGGGTCATCTGGCATTCAGCTTTTCGCAAAGTTCCTCCGCTTCGCGGCGGTTGAAATCATCGTCATCATCGGTGAACGCCTTGATTGTGGCGCAGAACATAAAGCCCCGTTTGGAAGTACGGCGACATACGCCCCAACAGCCGTTATACTGACGATATTTGGGGCGGTCGGTTTCTATCCTTTGGACGTTGTAGAAGGCGTTCGGGTCAAGGTTGGCGTCACGGTACGCGTAATTTTCTATCTGTTGAGAGCGGCTTTCGCGTAGGATTATATCGGCGCGGGAACGGTAGAACCAAGCTACCAAGATAGCCGCAATGAGGAGGAGGGTCAGAATGATGAATGATGTTGTCATTGTCGAGGGTTTTAGAGGCTGTTAAATTCTTTTTGAAGTTCGGCGAGGCGAGCCTGGGCCCGCAGACTGGAGGTTTTTTTCTTCGGCTTACGCCTCAGCACGGTTCTATCGGCGCGAATCGCCGGTTAGAGGTATGATGTTGTAGGTTTTGAAGCGGTCTACGACACGTCCGTAAGCGTCTTTCTGTTTGAACAGCTCACGCAGTTTGTCGTCGTTGAGATTGGTAGTGAGATGGGCGAACTTGCGGTCTGTTATTCCGAGGTTGCCCCACAGTTCGTTTCGGGCGTGGAGGAAGTCGTTGACGACCGTCAGAGTGTCGATGCCGTAGAACGGCCTGTTGTCCACGCCTATGTCGTTAAGGCAGAGGTTCATCGGCTTTATCTGGAAACCGACGCTGTTTCCCTCGTTGTAGATGTATAGGTCGATATTGTTATGGATGGTGAAATGGTTTACCATCTGCGTGACAGACACGTTATGGAAGAAACGGGGATTCTTTGTCAACCTGAGGTATTCGGAGAAAACCTGCATTATCATTGTCTTTCCAACACCCACGCCGCCCTGCAACATGATGTTTTTATGCAGCTTGTAGCCTCGACCTGGAAATACTTCCTCGGCAAGGGGGCATCCGTTGAAATAGAGCAGCAGGAAGCGAAGCACCTGCCGGTTATTGTCGTCAACCTCGAATTTCCGGCGCTGCGGGGCGAGCACGATACTGTTGGCGACATACATAAGTAGTTTCGCATGGGCCTCATAGACCGCGGGGACGGAGAGGTCGGGGGCAGCTTTTCTCTGCCTGGCCTCGATTTCCTCGCATTGTTTGATGATCGGGGAAAGCGCACGAACCTCGGTTGCCTCTTCCCGTTTGCGGGCTTTGAGCAACTGGAGCAGTCCGCGGTCCCATTCGAGATTGCCTGTCGGGGTCAGTCCGTTGGCGGATAGTTCCTCTTTAAGGCATTGGGGGTATTCCATATCGCATCATTTGTCCTTGCTTCCGAAACCGCCCGAAAAAGAATAGTCGAGAGGCCGCGAGGGGTCTTGGGGTGTCTTTGCTTCTTTTTTCGCCTGTTGCGGGAACGCCTTTGTCAGCCAGTAGCGAAGATGGCTTTTGGCGTCCTCGTAGCTGTCGTGCCGTTCCTTCTTTTTACGTTTTTTCTCCTCGTTGCAATGGCTCAGGAACCGGGAGAGCCGCTTGTCAAATTCCTTTTCGGCGATACCGAAATCCTCGCACACGATTTTGCGCCATTCGGCATCGGCCTTCATACGCTCGACCTCTTGCTCGTAGGTAAGGAGGTAAGCGGCATCGGCTGCCTGGGGCGGGGTTTGTTTCTTAGCCCGGCTTTTACGGCCACCTTTCTTGCCGTTGAGAAACCTGGTGTTGTTAATGTCTATGTTGGGCTTTACCAACGTGAACATGCCTTTCGCGAAAGGCTTCAGGTCGTCAGGCTCTATGCCATAGAGTCCGTACTCGACGATCGCGGTAAGGACTTCGAGCTTTATGTCGTTGGGCAGCCCGATGACAGCCTCGTAGAAGCTTTTGTAGAAGACGAATGAGTTTCTTTCCATAATCTTAACCCGTTTAAGATAGACACCGCGCCGCCCCGGCCTCCGCTCCAGGGAGGCAGACCCGCGACACAGTCGTCAGACTGGTCATGTTTCCTTGATCGTGATGCCGTGGACCATCAGCATCAGCTTGCGTTTGATGACATACTCCGGGGTTTTCACTCCCTTGGTATCCTCTACGACGGTTGTCCCTGTATCGTTGTCGACATACACGAAATCAGCGACGTAGTGAATGGCCCGCTCCCTGGTACCGGCGGCATTGGTCTGCGCCGGTACCAGTAAGTAGCGGACTTGTTCCTGTAAATCTGAAATGAGGCCGGCACGTTGCATAAGCTTCAGTTCGTTGGCCCGGCGATGCTCCTTCCTGGAGTCATAGCCGCCGGACTTTTCCGCGCCGTACTTGCCGCGTTTTTTTGAAGCAGCCGCGACACGCATGGCCTCGAACTTTTTGCGATTGATAATATCCATATTCGCGAAGCGGTTCAACAATCGGTTACTTCAATCGTCATCGTTCCTTGGCCTGGATTTATCGACCACTATCTTTTCGGGGATTCTGGTGCCGTCGGATAACTGAGCGGACACAGATACCTTTGTCCCAGCAGGGACAGCGTCGAAGAATTTCTTGGCGGCACGGCGCACGCCTTTGCCGGCGGCCACCTTTTTGACGATGTCCGTCGCAGGTTCCTTTGCCGGGGCCTGATACCGATACACCTCAACAATCTTTGTCTCCGTGATAGCTTCGATTTCGTAGTCGGCCATTGTGTCCTTCATCCCCTGGTTGAAGTTGTCGAGAGCTTCGGCAAAGGAGGATGCCTGGACGAGAATGTATGAGGCGGACTTCTTCTCTACGGCGGTTTTCTCGTCTATGGTTATGATATTGACTTTGACCTTGTAGAACCTGTCGCCCGACGCATCCCAGAATATTTCCGAGATTTTTGTTTTGTTGACCGACAGCACGTTGAAGTCGTTGCACATGGGCGTGATTTCCTCAACGACACGGGCCTCGGCCTCGGTGCAGGAAAGAGCGTCAACGAGATACGGGTCGGTGACCTTGACCGACTTGCCGCTTTCCGTCATTTTCTCATAACGGACCTTTACTTCAATCCACTGTGCCATTCTTTGTGATTTTTAAGGGGTTATTAAACGAAGCGTCACTCTGTGACGATGAGTTGAGGGGTTCAATGATGTCCTGTTTTGCCATTTAGTTTTGCTTTTAGTTTGCTGGTAAGTTGTTTGATCATGTGGGAGCGGCACACTGCCTTCTGCATGGGGAGGGTTGCCAGCGCGTCGTAAAGTTTCGCGGCGTCATCAAGATATTTGATGATATTGCCGAGGTCAGTCCTGGTAAGTTGCATTTGGCATGAAGAGGTTAGCCAGTTCGTCGAAATAAAGCCTGTCGGTCGGGATGTCGTCATCCGTTCCCATGATCTGATTGGCGATTGACTTCTTTTCGTGAATGATCTGGTAGAGTTTATGGTCGATAGTTTGTTCGCCCAGGAGGTAGTAGCAGGTGACATTGGCCTTCTGCCCTATGCGGTGGCAGCGGTCCTCGCACTGGCAGCAGTCGGCGTAAGTCCAGGGGAACTCGACAAAGGCCACCGAGGAGGAGGCCGTGAGGGTCAGTCCGACACCGGCGGCCTTGATGGAGCAGATGGCGAGCTTCGCACGGCCCGCCTGGAAGCTGTCCACCGCCGCCTGTTTTTCGACGATGCTTTCCCGCCCTGTGATGGAAACCGATTTTGGGAAGTGCTTCCTCAGCTCGTCCACGATTTCGTGATAAGAACAGAACACGACCAGCGGTCTGTCACTGGCAAGGTGGTTGCTGATGAAGTCCACGGCCTGTTTCACTTTGCCTTTGGCTGACAGCGAGCGCAGCGTCATGAATTTCACAAGGGCCTTCATACGCATTTTCCTGCGAATCTCAACGTCGGTACATTCGGTGTACTCCTCCAGGTATTTTTTCAGGTCGTTTTCGGCAACTGTGTATTCCTCCCGGTTACTGATGTCGACATAGAGGTCGACGCGGGTTTTGTCGGGGAGGTCGGTCAGCACGGCCTTCTTTTCCCGGCGGATCATGCAGCGCTCATATAGCAGCTCCGAGAGTCGGGAGAGGTCGCTGTCCTTCTCGCCGTAGTCCGCCAGGAACTTGCCGCGGCCTCCGAACTCCGTCAGGCGCTCCATTATGGATAGCTGGGCGACCAGGTCGCGGGGATGGTTTACAACGGGGGTGCCGGAGAGGAGCACTATGTACGGCTTCCCGGAAGTGATGCCCTTGGCAAAGATTGTCTGCTGGGCCGACGGGTCCTTGACACGGTGGCTCTCGTCAATGATTACCGAGCGGAACTGCCGGATTTCGGGACAGAACACCACGTCTTTCAGGCGGAAGGCTCCGTTTGTCTTTATATCCCATACGAAATACTTGCGTAGACTCTCGTAATTGACTATCGCCACCTGGTAAACACCCATCCTTAACAGATAGGGCCAGGTGGTGCGGGTCTGATTGTCGAGCACGAGCGCCCTTTTGTCGGTGAACTTTTCAAATTCCCGTTGCCAGTTGATTTTGAGGGAGGCGGGGCAGATTACGAGACAGGGGTAGGCGTTTGCGCAGTCGGCGATTCCGATGCTCTGCAAGGTTTTCCCCAGCCCCGGCTCGTCTCCGATGATAAGCCGCTTTTTCTCCAGCCCGAACAGGATGCCCTCCTTTTGGTATGGGTACGGCTCTACTTTGAGGTTGTGTCGCAGTGTTTCCATAATTCACAGGTTCAGGCACCAGTAACGAAACGCGAGCTCTTCGTATTTTTCGCGGCCCCGGTTATACACGTGGTCGCCGCGTTCGATGAACAGTTTGAATACCGAGCAGTTCTTTTTGCTGATTGCGTAAATGAAATCCCGATCGGAACCGGCCACGTCCATATACCACGCCCGGGAGCGGTCCCAGTCGAAGAAGTCTACCGCGTCGTCGAACTCTGCCTGGGTGGCGGCGGCCGTGGATTTCAGGTCGCCCCCGAAGCGGAATCGTTCGAGCCACCAGTCCCATTTGCAGCGGGTGTCAAGTCTGAAAGGGAAGCCGCAATACTCGAACCTTTGTCCGCGGTTGACCATGTAGCACTGCGTGGCGGCTTCTTCCAGCACTTTCGCAAGGAATGGGTCGCGGCACGCCTCCGTTCTGAGCGCCCTCCGCATCTCCAGGGCGTGGCGGAACTCTTCCTCGGTGTACCTCACATCGTCAACGAGGTAATGGTAGTAGTTAACTCTCGCCGGTTCCGTGATGATGGCATCAACGAGATTGCCGAACCTGAAGGCGGCTTCCTTATCCCCGAACTGTGTCCGGGGATAAAGGATGTTTTTCAGCGCCGACAGGTCGGAGTTGCTGACCTCGGTACGGGAATAGTAAGCGTCCGGGTTGTGGTTCATATCACTGCGCCTTGACTTCTTCGACGTATTCCAGGCCGACACTCTCGACGAGGATGCCCTGCTTGTTGGCGAGTTTCTCGCAGAAAGCCACCTGTTTCTTGAAAATCTTTCCGAGGTCTTCCACTGATAGCGTGCTTCCCTCGTGCTGCCACCACGTAGACACGATGGCGAGGAACGCCTTGGGGTCTGAGACTTCGATTTTTTTGGAAACCTTGGCCTTAGGCATGTAAGACTGCCCGGCCCTGGCTATGCCGAACAGCCCGGACATTTCGGCGTTGGCCTTGTCTAATTCGGCCTTGCTCCTGGCTTCTTCCTCGGCTTTCCGCCGTTCCTGTTCCTTGCGCACGGCCTCTTCTGCCTCCTTCCTCGCCATTTCGGCTTTCATCCTGGCCGCGTCCTGGGCGTCGGCTGCGGCGATTCGCTCCAGTTCGGTTTTCTTGGAGGGGAGCTTGTCGAGCAGTTGCCGGCGGTATTCGTCAACGTCGAAGACGTATTGCTCACGGAACTTCGGCATCAGCTTCCGCAATGTCTCGTCCCGGATAGCTTTTGCCTCGTCGGGGGTGATGTTGTAAGGCTGTCGCACGGATGAGGCCGGGACCCAGTCGGCGGGCAGTGCGGAGGCGTACCCCGTGATTGTGTCACTGACAGCCTGGTAGTTGTCGAGTGTCAGCGACTGTGCCAGCTCTGTCAGCTCGTTTATGGCGCGGTCCGACAACTGGTTGTAGGCGCGCCGGTAGTCTTCCTCTATATCCACCCTGTAGGTTTCGAGCGCCCGCGTATGCTCCTGGGTGGCAAGTTCCTCCCTGCGTCGGCGTTCTGCCTCCTCCCGCTTGCTGGCCGCGTACTCGTTGCGGAGCTGCACGAGGCGGAATGGCACTGTGTCGGTCTTTGCCGGGTCGATGTGATTCTCAAGGGCTGTGAACTCCGAACGCACCTGGTCGAATAATTTAGTGACGGGCGAGCGGCGTTCGTACATATTGGCCACGGATTTTTTAGCGAGGGTGATATATTTGGCGATGCGCTGGTCAAGGTCGTCGCTCATGCCGTCGCGGGTTGCCTCGTCAAGCAGTTCGCGGCCCGCTTTCAGTCCGCGCTCGCATATGCCCCGGTTGGTCTGGTATGACTGCGGACCGGCCTGTACGATAGTCGATATGTTTTCCTGCCGCACGATGACCGCGTCGGCAACGGAGATAAGTTTCTGGTTGTTCATGTCGTTGCTCATATTCAGGTGGTTTCGCGCCCCGGCGGTCAAGGTTTCGCCGGGGCGGTCGGTTGTTTAGAAAGTTTCGTCGTCGTTGCCGTTGAGAGCGGGGTCGACCGTCACTCCGGCTGAGGTGTCGGGTTCGGGGGCGAATGATTCCCGCTCCTTTTGCTCAGACTGCGCCTCCGGGGTGCCTCCGAGAGAATAATAGTCGGGAGCCGCCTCTTCCTGGGGGAGGTCGGCCTTCATCACCATGCCCTTGCCGATCGGGAGCTTGGGGTAGTTTTTGAAGGCGTGTTTCACGCATTTGGCAATGAGGAAGCCGGAATCTATCGCGCCGTCGTTGGCTTTGTACAGAGCGTTCGCATCCTTCTTCGGGTTCTGCTTTTTGGAATACTCTTCGAGGCGTTTCCACGCTTCGGGAAGTATGATGGCGTAATCCACGGAGCCGTCGAGGCGGGTAATCTTCATGAAGCACGCGATCGGGTTGGCGGCGTTGTGGGAGAGGTTAAGGCCGTAGGTGACGTGCTTGCGCCCGTCGCTCTCGGTATAGGCGAATGAATCCCCTTCGTAGACCACCGTCGGGGTGTCGCAATGGCGGATTTGCCCGCAGCGCTGTCGAAGGAGGATTTCGCCGTAGCCCGTTATGGCGATATAGCAGCGGTTCTCCCAGTAATCCTGTCCGTCGGCCGCCGTAAGCTTCGTGCCGCGGTTCATCAGGTAGCAGAGGGCCTGCGCTCCGGGTTCGAGCGTGAGGTCCTTGACCGCCAGGTCGACGAAGGCGAGGAACACCGACAGCGGGGTGACGTTCCATTTGTTCTTGTCATCCACAATGGTGCGGTGGATATAGCGGGCTTCCCGCTCGCAGAATGCCTCGCCGCCCTCTCCGTGGATATTGTCGTAGAGAGTTATGATGTGGTGTTGCACATCGGGATTGAGGGGTACGTCCCAGGGACGCAGCTCCTGGAGCTTGCCGACGGTGTCGGCGAATTTGCTGATGCTCATGTCGTGGAGTGTTAGGGGTTAGGGAAATATGTCACGTTTGGAAAAACCTGCCCCGGCGCGTGGCCGGGACAGGCACACCAAACATGAGCGGGAAATGAAGGATCCTGCTTCGCGGGTGGTGCGGGAGTCGAACCCGCCTCTCTGCGTCGGCGCGCCTCGGCAGTGTTTCAGCCATCTAAACTGACCACCCGGATAAAAAGCCGCCGACGCTTCACAGCGGCGGCGGTCATTTTGGATAAACCAGATTGCTTAGCATATATAATACAACTCATTGTGGTAGCGGATGCCGCGGGAGTCGAACCCGCACTTTCCGGGTACCAGCCGGACGAACTGGCCTGTTGATTCGAGGCATCCTGATAAAACCGCCGGCGCTTCACAGCGGCGACGGCCTGACTGTTACCATGAAAACACACACTGTTGCGTAAATAGGGACAGCGGGAAGGGGTCGAACCTTCATCTGCACCCCGGTAATCTTGCGAAGCCGGGGGCTGCTCTGCCATTGAGCTACCGCCGTTGTCAATATATTGGTAGCGCGGCGACTTAACGCCGCTTTAAAAGTCATACTTGCTTTCCACGTCCATAGCGTCCGTTCGTGTGATACCGCGGTTGGTTACGCGGCCGCGTCGGGGATTTCATCCCCCGATTAGCTGCCTTCCCGCTATGTATGGTTTGAGGTATCGAATACCTTGCGGGGTCGGGCCACCCACTATGGAGCGTTATATTGATTGTTGCCGGAGCGGGGTTCGAACCCGCGACGCCTGGACCAAAGCCAGGTGTGTTGCCGCTACACCATCCGGCAGTTATGGCTAATTGAATTTCCGGTCCATTACCTCGCCACACATCCGGTCGTAGGCTTTCAGCCATGGGTCAACTTTACGCCAGCGCTTGTAGAGAAGGGCTATGTGGCAGATGAGCACGGCTGCCAGGGCTTTGTCAAAGATGAAATGGAGGCAGAACGCCGAGAGGCTTTCGTCCTGTTCCTCGCCGAAGAGGAATATGAAGGCGACGCAGCCGAGGGTCAGAAGTACCGCGATACGGATGACTGATATTGTCTTGATCATGCCTTTGCTTTTTTTAGTGGTTGTTTTCGGTAGATGACCGCGCGGATTGCGGCCTCGGACTTTTTCTCGTCGGATGACGATATGCGGTTGGCGGTGAGCCATGACTCTATTTCCTCGCGTTTGAAATAGTACCGCCCGTTCTGCTTGTAGGAGGGAAAGGCGCGGTCTTTGGCGAGCCGTGAGCAACGGTCGGCGGAGAGCTGCAGGTAGAGGGCGAGTTCGTCGATGTTCCACACGTTCTTCTTGAGGATTTCCAAGCGGCGGTTACTAAGCTCGGTGTCCGCCTTGATGCCGTCAAGGGTTGCCTTGATTTCGGCGAACAGGTTTTCCATTTGTTCTGTCATAGTTCAATCGGGCTTTATTCCGGCACGGATTAATGCTCGCTCTTCCTCGGCGGAGCCGCACCAGGTGTCGACGTATTCGTTGACGGCGTTATATGTGTTATCCGACGGGTTGTAGCCGCGGGCCGCGCAGAAGGCGTTCCAGGATGCTTCCGCCGTCTCGTTGCCGGCGGCGAGGGTTTCGCCGGCCCTGTGCGAGGCGCATCCGGCGAGCAGGAGCATGGCGGCGATGGAAAGGATTGTATGTCTCATTGTTTGCTTGGTTTTTGAGGTTCGCATCCCGGTCGCTGGTCGTACTGGACGTGGCGTCTGAGGTACCGGCAGTAGCGTCCGTTGACCGTGTTATGGGCTTCGGCGCAGATGGCGCAGACGGGATTCGGCCCCGGAGGTTTGCGTGTCATGGCTTTCGGTATTTAACAGCATCCGCAGGAGGCTTCCTCGCAATGGTACTTGTGGCGCGCGATGCTTCGGAGCGCCGATTGCGCCGCAGGGGTTTCCGCTTTGTGGGGATAGATTTCGCCCCAGTCGAGCCATTCCGCCTCGCGGAGAAGCCGCAGGTCGTTTTCGGGAATTGTCCCTATCAGGTTCCGGTAGAACCCTGTGTATGGTCCTTCGGTTGTCACGCTCATTGCCTGGTGGTGTTTATGGTGTTTGGTACGCTGGTTTATTCGACACGGGTAACGCTGATTGTGCGATCGGCGCGGTTCGTGGCTGTGGTGAATATCTTACCCCACTCGAACCCGAAGGTGGTGCATGCGCTTTTGAGATAGCTTCCTCTCTCCGCGGGAAACGAATGGGATTCGCCGACCTCCATTTCACGGAGCACCGAGAGCAGGGGTTTCCCTTCTTGTTTTTGCTCGTTGTTATTTGTTTCTTTCATTGTTTCTTTATAACTTTGCGTTTGTAAAATCGTGACTTACAATGATAACTCAGGAACAGTTAGAAGACCTCTCCGCCAAGCTGTCGGCGCTCCCATGCCCGGTTTGCGGCAAGCCCCATTCGGTAAGTTTTCGCCTCCATTCAGCCGGTATGTTCAGCGATCCGGTCGTCCTGTATGATTTCCCGGACAGCGACACATGCGAGGGGTTCAGGCAGAAGATGACGGACTTCGCCAGCGGCATCATTCGGTCAATGAATGTCGGCCCGTGTCCGTTCGACCGGATATAGAGGGCGGCGAAGTGCAGGCGTTCCCCGAGAGTCGGACGCGGAACCGGCGGCATGCCTATCCAGCGTATGTCGAGGGTCCCAGCCTCCATCAGCCAAAGCCCGTTTGCCGTTCGCTGTTTCATTGTTTCAAACTTTATTTGTAACTTTACGATGCAAAGTTAAAACCAAAAGAGTTAATGGCGAAATATTTCGCGAAATATTTCGTGCTAATTATTGTTAATTACTCGTATATGATTGATGTTAAACGGCTTAGGGAACAAAAGGATTATTCCCAAGAAGAGCTTGCCTCTCTCTTGGGCGTAAGTACTCGTACCATTCAAAATTGGGAAGCGGGTAAGGTGATTCCTAAATCGAAGTTGCCGATGCTCAGGCAGCTAACGGCAGAAATGCCATCTACAGACACTCCCGTAGATGGTTCTCAGGCAAAAATCAGTTACGAGTCGGGCGTGCCGTACTATGATGAGGATTTCGTCCTTGGTTTTACCGAGCTGGGGTTCCCATCGTCCGAAAATCCCCAGTTCCTTGTGCAGATGCCCAGGTATGCGAACGCCACATTGTGGTGTAACGCTACCGGGCACTCTATGGAGCCTGAAATCAATAACGGTGACGTTATAGCGCTGCAGCTGATCGAGGACCCTTCCTTCCTCCTTTTGGGCGACCTCTATGCGATAGTTACCACGAACGGTCTCCGCACCATAAAGCGCCTCGGCAAGGGCGAGGACAAAGACCACTACCGCCTTATTCCGACCAACAAGGAATATGACGAGCAGCAGATTCCCAAACGGGTAATCCTGCGGGTCTTCCGCGTCCTCGGCTCCCTGCATTCATTCTGATTTTGCGATAAATCTGTTATTGATTAATTCGGTAATTCCAGATATTTCAGCCTGATATATCGCTAATGGTTATCGTCACGATTTTTTTTCGGTAATAATGCTAAACGAAATACCTCCCATAGTGCGCATACCGGCTGTGTCCAGAGAGGCGCAGATTGGCAATGTGTTCAACCATGTGTTTTCAGTTATGTTTCAAACAGAACAGACCGATTTATCGCATGGACGGAAAGTCTTGTGGGATTTTTCTGATTGTAACTTCCTGCATCCCTTTTATCTTGCGGCTTTGTCGGTGCTGAAAACAAGATACAACGATTCGATTATATGCATTGGGATTAGGCCAATAATACAGTCTTACCTTGATGTCGTGCATTTCGCAACCCCATTGGAGGTCTCTGAGAATGGAGAAGACAAATCGCTTTGGCATTATTATTCAAAAAAGACTTATCTTCCTATCTGTGTGTTCAATCCTCAGAACAGGTCGTCAGTTGTTGCGCAGGAGTTAGTGCAAACCACTGTTAGAGCGCAGTTGAGCGGTAACCAGGCTGTATTCAGTATTCTCTCGCTTTTGTTGGGTGAGCTTATAGACAACATTACCGATCACTCTAGTAGTAAGAACGGTTTTCTATTTTGTCAATTGCTTCCTCGTGAAGGGAACTTGTACGTGTATATCGGTGACACTGGACACTCGATTTATTCGTCATATGCAACAGACGAAAGGTACGAGAATTTAGTCACAAGCGCCGAATCGTCAGCTTTGGCGCTCGCACTCAAGGGCAAATCAACGAAAAACAGACCCGAAAATGAAAATCGAGGTTATGGAATATCCAAATCGAGGTCGCTTATTGTTAATGGTTTGAAAGGTGAATTCTTCATAATATCCGGTAGTGCGTTCTTCCGACATGACCCCGCCGGAGAGCTGTTAGTAGACCTTCCGGAACCATTGCGGTGGGACGGCACGGTTGTACTGCTGAAAATTCCCACAGTAATTCCACCCAATTTCAATTTGTATGATTATATTCGCTGAAAAAATGTCTATGAAAACAATAATGATTTACCGAGAAATCGGCACAGACTTAAGAACCCGCAGCTTCTTTCGCAGAGATATAGAGGGATTGCTGAACCATGATACTCAGATGGTCATAGACTTTTCGGGAGTTACATTCGTGTCCCGTTCGGTTGCGGATGAAATCTGCAACGTTTTGGCTGATTATCCCAATCTGTCGCTACGAAACATGGCCGGAGACGTAAAGATGATGTATGATGTTGTGGTGAGAGGGCGTTCTGCGCCCAGGCGGTATGATGATCTTAACGCCAAACACGTCACGCTTCGCACGATGGAGGACCTTCAGAGTTTCTTCTCTAAGCTATAGCTCCTATAAGTTTTTAGTCATGAGCGAAAACACTGTGAACCAACCGGGCGGACAGCCCGAACTCGAATTATACGACCCCTGGGCGGACGAGCCGGAGGAAGTAACGGACTGGGATGCCGAGCTTGTGGAAGCCGGGTGGAACATCATCCGTGAGAATCCCGGCATTGACTGCGGGGAATGGATCAACGAGCTGTTGCGCCAGTATCCCGCCGAGGTGGTCGACGCGCTCGGTTCTAATCCGCCCGAAGTGTTTGCCTCTCTTGCCGACTGGTGGGAGTACAAAGAGTACACCGACCCCGAGACCGGGGAGTGGCACACCCTCCGGGAATGGTCGGAGTTTTACGCGACCGACCCGGACTGTCTCCAGGAACGGCTCGAAGCCGCCAACGACCGCATCCGCGAACTTGAAAAAGAACTCTCGAAGCGCAGCGTGTAATCTCGGAAGTGCGGCGCGTAATTTGCCTCCCGGAATCCGCGGAATTCCGGAAACAGGCCGAAGCGAAATAAAGCCCGTCAGAGCGCCAAAATTCGCTCGGACGATAAACTGGCCGTCTGAACCGGCGAAAGCGATTGTAAGGCGTCTGAGGTGGCAAATACGACATATTGCGGTCGGGCGTATGAGCGGGCAAAGCATTCGCGGCCTTTGGATGGACGGAGATGGGGCCGGTTCCGGCATCCGGCAAGAGGAGGGAGAGGGTAGGGCGTGACGTTCCCGAACGGACTTGAAATTTAGACGTTGGGAAGGAAAATTTCCCGGATGATGCCGTATGTCGGCTAAAATGATTAACTTTGCAAAACAGAAGAAAGACCCTGTGAATGGACGAGATTCCACTGAAAGGTGCGATTTTGGTGCGCACGGGGCTGTTTGTTCTGCGAACGTGGTTGAATGTGAGTGAAATGCGTCCAACGCTCAAAACTTCTCCAGCGAGTTTTAACCGGGAGAGCTGTCTTGTGGCTTCTCGGCAGGTTTTTTAGGCCGTATTTTCACTCTGTTTAAGAATTATTTGCGTAGTAACGCGAATTGTGTTATTTTTGTTGGCGGAAAAGCAGCCGCCTGAATAATGCGGCTTTCGACGTTTCCGCCATACATACAGAAATTTAGCATGCTTAAAAAATATTTTATCTCTTTTCTTGGGGCGCTCACAGCATTCTGGGTGTCGCTTATGCTGCTGTTCATAATCGGGATTGTAATGGTTGCCGGTTCTGTTGTCGCCTCCCTCGGAGTGTCGCAGGGAGCGGTCGAGGTAAAGGACCATTCGGTGCTTGTGCTGACGCTTGACGACGTTATACAGGAGCGCTCGACAACCCCTGACTTCTTCCAGGTGATTAACGGAGAGAAGGGCGGCATCGCGCTCGACAAAATCATAAAGGCGCTCGCCGCTGCCAAGGAAGACAAACGGATTGAAGGCCTTTTCCTTGACTGCGCGGGTTCATCAGCCGGGGTCGCCACCCGCCAGGAAATCGCCGAGGCGCTCGCCGGGTTCCGTTCGTCGGGAAAGTGGGTTGTCGCATATGCCGACAGCTACACACAGGGAGAATATTACCTCGCGTCGGGTGCTGACCACCTCTTCCTCAATCCCGCAGGCATGGTTGACCTTCACGGGTTCGGCGGGGCGGTTACCTTCTATAAGGGGCTGCTCGACAAAGCCGGCGTTGAGATGCAGGTGTTCAAGGTCGGCACTTACAAAAGCGCTGTCGAACCTTACATTCTGACCTCGATGAGCGAGCCTAGCCGCATGCAGACCCGCATCTATCTCGACGCCCTCTGGAACAACACCGTAAACGCGATTGCCGCGAACCGGGGTATCGCCGCCGGAGAAATCAACCAGTTCGCCGACTCGCTTTACACTCTCGCCTGGAACCCGAAAGAGTTCGTGGCTCACAAATATGTCGACGAACTCCGTTACCGACATGAGGTTATCGACTTCATGAAGGAGCAGACCGGCCGCAAGAAGGACGATGACCTGCGCTCGGTAAGCCTGAAAGACTATCTCGCTACCGCCGCTATTCCCCACGAAAAATCTGACAAGAACAAAATCGCCGTATATTACGCCGCGGGCGACATCACAGAAAACGGCCGCGACGGTATCGCGAGCGAAAGGGTCGTGCCTGACATTCTCGATATCGCGGAGGACGATGATATTTCCGGTCTCGTGCTAAGGGTTAACTCCGGCGGCGGATCGGCCTTCGCTTCCGAACAGATTTGGGAAGCGCTCGAAGTGCTCAAGCAGAATGGTAAGAAATTCTATGTGTCGATGGGAGATGCCGCCGCTTCGGGTGGCTATTATATCTCCTGCGGAGCCGACAAGATTTACGCGGATTCAACGACTCTGACCGGCTCGATCGGCATATTCGGCATGATTCCTTGCGCCAAAGGTCTCCTCGAAGACAAGCTCGGTCTGAACTTCGACTACGTCACGACCAACGCCAACAGCGCGTTTCCCTCGCTCGTCAAAGAGGTAACCCCCTTCCAGCGGGCGCAGATGCAGGCGAACATCAGCCGCGGTTACGAGCTGTTCACTTCCCGCTGCGCCGAAGGGCGCGGGATTTCCCAGGACTCCATCAAGGCAATAGGGGAAGGCCGCGTCTGGGCCGGCGTCGACGCTTTGAAAATCGGTCTTGTCGACGAGCTCGGCAATCTTACCGACGCTGTCGAGGGGATGGCCTCCGAGCTTGGTTTCATGAAATACCAGGTAATCGATTATCCTAACCCGAAAAAAGACTTTATGGCGATTCTCGCGGAGCTTGACTCGCAGATGAAGCTCCGTGCGCTTAAAGAGGAACTCGGCCCGGTATATCCCGTTTATGACCATATGAAGAAAATCGCGTCGTTGGATCCGGTACAGGCCCGCGCCGCTCTTCCCGTTATTGAGTAATACTATTTAATCCCCCCTTCCTCAGTTGCCGAAAAATACCTTCTTATCGAATTTCGTGCTGCTCCCCCTTTCGAAACTTTACGGTCTCGGAATGGGGATGAGGAATCTTATGTTCAAATGGGGGGTGTTGAAGCAGCGTGAGTTCGGTGTGCCCGTCGTGGTAGTAGGGAATATCGCTGTCGGGGGGACGGGAAAGACACCCCATACGGAATATGTGCTCGACCTTCTGAAGTTCAAGTACCATATCGGGATGCTTAGCCGCGGATACAAGCGCAAGACAAAGGGTTTTGTGCTTGCCACGAGGAAGTCGACCCCCGACGACATCGGCGACGAGCCTTTCCAGATTTACAAGAAGTTCGGGCGCGACGTGACGGTGGCTGTTTGCGAGGACCGTTGTGTCGGTATCGAGGAGATGCTGCGGATTGATCCGAAAATCAATCTGATTGTGCTTGACGACGCGTTTCAGCACAGATATGTCAAGCCGACGGTCTCTGTCGTGCTGACGGAGTTTTCCAATCCTTTGTTCTACGACAAGCTGCTTCCCTACGGCCGTCTCCGCGAACCTGTCAACGCGATATACCGCGCCGACATGGTGGTGGTGACGAAATGCCCCCCGCAGCTCAAGGCCCTCGAATATCGTATTTTCAAGAACAACCTCAAACTTTTCCCATACCAGAAGCTGTTCTTCTCGACTTATGACTACGGCTCGCTTCTCCCCGTATTCCCCGATGAGGCTCCGGCTCCCCCCCATCTCTCCTGGCTTACTTCCGCGGACTCCATAATGGTGATTGCCGGAATCGCGAACCCGAAGCCGTTTATTAGATATGTAAAGAGTTTCGCGGCGAAAGTCAAGGTCAAGGGGTATCCTGACCACCATGATTTCTCAAAGCGCGATATGGAGGTTATCGGGCGCCTGTTCGGCCAGCTTCCCGGCGACCGCCGGCTGATTGTCACGACCGAGAAGGATGCTGTGCGTCTCGCGTCAAACCCGTATTTCCCTCAGGAATTGAAAAGCCGGATATATTATCTGCCCGTAAAGGTCAAGTTCGACCCGCATAATGTAGACTCGTTCGATGTCGAGCTTCAGAAAGCGCTTCTGAACTCAATAAGGTAGGGGGAGCTTTTTTCAACGGCATCCGGCGCTGTCGCGCCAAACTTTAACACAAGATTTTACGTTTCAACATTGCGGTTGCTTTTGCCGCGTTAATACCTTGAACACGATGTTAGAAAAAATCAACCAGACTGCGGAATTCCTTCGTTCCAAGGTCGCCGACATGCCCAAGCTGGCAGTTATTCTTGGCACGGGTCTCGGCCCGATTGCCGACCTGATCGAGGATAAGATCGTCATTCCCTATTCCGAGATTCCCAATTTCCCGGTGTCGACCGTCGAAGGCCACAGCGGAAACTTTATTTTCGGCAATCTCGCCGGAAAGCGCGTGATGGCCATGCAGGGCCGCTTCCACTACTACGAGGGTTACGACATGAAGACCGTGACCTTCCCCGTGCGCGTGATGCGCGCACTCGGAGTGGAGACGCTTATTGTCTCCAACGCCGCCGGCGGAATGAACAAGGAGTTCCGTGTCGGCGACGTAATGGTCATTACTGACCATATCAACCTCTTCCCCGAGAATCCACTCCGCGGCAAGAACTACAACGAGCTGGGCGTGCGTTTCCCCGCCATGACCGAGGCATACAGCAAGCGGCTCGTCGCTATCGCCGACGGCGTGGCGGCCGAAAAGGGAATCCGCCTGATGCACGGCGTCTATGTCGGCACTACCGGGCCTACGTTCGAAACTCCGGCGGAATATGAGTATTTCCGCATCATCGGCGGCGACGCTGTCGGCATGTCGACTGTGCCCGAGGTCATCGTCGCCAATCACGGCGGCATGGAGGTGTTCGGCCTTTCAGTCATCACCGACCTCGGCGGCAAGGATGTCACCCAGGTGCCGACCCATGAGGAGGTGCAGATGGCCGCCAAGACCGCTGAGCCTGTCACCAAGATGCTCGTTCACGAACTCATTGCCCGTCTCTGATTATGGAAGAGCAGGGTACTGAAATATCGACCCTCGGCGAATTCGGCCTTATCGACCGGCTTACTAAGGATGTCGCGCTGAAAAATCCCTCCACTCTGAAGGGTGTCGGCGACGACTGTGCCGTGCTGGAATTTCAGCCTGGACAGGAGGTGCTCGTCACCACCGACCTGCTGGTCGAGGGTGTCCACTTTGACCTTACCTATGTCCCCTTGAAGCATCTGGGCTACAAGGCGGTCGTTGTCAACCTTTCCGATATTTACGCCATGGGAGGGACTCCCCGCCAGATTACCGTGTCGCTTGCCATATCGCGCCGTTTCACGGTCGAGCATATCGAGGAGCTGTATGCGGGCATACGTCTGGCGTGCGAGGTCTACGGCGTTGACCTTGTCGGGGGAGACACTACCTCGTCGCGTTCGGGCCTGCTGATTTCCGTGACCGCTGTCGGGGAGGCCCCGAAAGGCGGGGTAATCTACCGTTCGGGAGCGAAGGACACAGACCTGATCTGTGTTTCCGGCGACCTGGGTGCGGCCTATATGGGGCTGCAACTGCTTGAACGGGAAAAGGTTGCCTCGGCCGGGCAGCGCGACTTTCAGCCCGAGTTCCAGGGGAAGGAGTATCTGCTGGAGCGCCAGTTGAAACCGGAGGCGCGTCGCGACGTTGTCGAGGCGCTCGCGAAGGCCGGAATAAAGCCTACGTCGATGATGGATGTTTCCGACGGACTCTCGTCGGAACTTCTCCATATATGTAAAGAGAGCAATGTCGGATGCCGCGTCTACGAGGACCGCATACCCATAGACTATCAGACGGCCGTGATGGCGGAGGAACTGAACATGAACCTGGTTACCGCCGCCATGAACGGGGGCGAGGACTACGAGTTGCTGTTCACGATTCCGCTCCATGCCCACGAGGAGATAAAGAAGGTGCCCGGGGTGAAAGTCATCGGACACATTACCGCTCCCTCGCTCGGATGCGCGATGGTTACCCGCGACGGCGGGGAGATTCCTATCCGGGCCCAGGGGTGGAACGCCCTTGTATCCGATGCCCCCGCCTCTCCGTCGGTCGCTCCCACATCCGATACGGACAGCTCCGACAAAGCGGAATAATCAAATAATGAGGAATCAAATAATCCGGGTTTCGCGTGGCGTTTCCCGGATTATTTTCGTACCTTTGCGTCGGATTTTGCGCTCTGCCGCGGCAGAACGCCACTCAACCTCTGATACAAGCAAGTAACAAGAAGATGGTAAATCGAATTTTGATAAGGATTAAAGTTGTGCAGATGCTTTATTCATATCTGCTGACACGCAATGATTTCCAGGTCGCCACGACTCCGACGAAGGACACGCGTGACGGGAAATACGCTCTTTCGCTCTACCATGACTTGCTGTTACTGATTCTCGAGCTTTCGGGATATAACGTCAAGGGCCCGGGTTCATCCTCGCCGATGGACACGCTCAAATATTCCAACATGCTCTCCGAAAACAAGCTCGCGAAGGCTCTTAGCGGCGACCTCGCGGTGCGCGAACTGATTGCCAAGGGCTCTGAGACGATTGCCGATTTCGATCCGGCGCTCGTCCGCCTTTACGGAGTGATAACGCAGTCGGCCGTATTCAGCGATTTCAATAAGAAACGCAAAACGGAGATGGCTGACGAGGCCCGCTTCTGGAGCGTCGTGCTCAACACGATTGTCGCCAAGGAGCCGCTGGTCCTCGAAGCCGCCCGCAAGAACGCCAACTTCACCATTGCCGGATTCCGCGAAGGAATTGATATGGCCGTGCGCACGATTGAGGAGTTTGTCGATGTCCGCAGCTCCCTCGCATCCGCGTCGAAATCCCTCGAGGAATCGCTTCGGAAGGCATACGACCTATATCACGCGCTGCTTTATCTGCCCGTGGCGATTACCGACTATGAGCGCGACCGCCTGGAGGCTGCCAAAGAAAAATACTGCCCTTCGCCTGAGGACCTTAACCCGAACATGAGGTTCGTCGACAACAGGTATGTGGAGGCGATTCGCAATAATCCAGACATGGTCGAATATCTGAAGAAGCACCCTGTCGGCTGGGAAGAGGATTTTTATCTGGTCAAGGACCTTATGGATAAAATCCGCGTTTCCGAGATTTACCAGGCTTATATGGATTCGGAGGATCCGGCCACGCTCGCATCGGACTGCGACTTATGGCGCCAGTTGCTGAAGTCGGTCGTATTCCCCTCTGACGCGCTCGCTGAGTCCCTCGAATCGAAATCGGTTTACTGGAACGACGACCTGGCGATTATGGGTACTTTCACCCTCAAAACCATCAAGCAGATGGGTGCCAAGGGGAACCGCGACATAGAGCTGCTGCCGTTCTTCAAGGATGACGACGACAAGCGTTTCGGCCCCGACCTCTTTATGTATGCCGTCAAAGGCCGGGAGGAGTTCCGCGGGTATATCGACCGGTTCGTAAACGGCTCGCAATGGGATCCGGAGCGTCTGGCTTTCATGGATATCGTGGTGCTCCTGGCGGCGATTGCCGAGCTGGTACATTATCCGTCGATTCCTGTCCCGGTTACCATCAACGAGTATGTCGAGATTGCCAATTATTACAGCTCGCCGCGCAGCGGCCAGTTTGTCAACGGCATGCTCTTCTCGATAACCAATTACCTAAAGGAAACGGGGGTAATCAACAAGTAAAGTCATTTAATAACGAAAGATATGTTACAGAATCTTATCCCTCTTCAGGCCGACGCGACTGCCGCAGGCGGCGGTTGGTCTTCAATGATCATGATCGTTCTGCTAATCGCGATTTTCTATTTTCTGATGATCCGTCCGCAGCAGAAGAAACAGAAAGAAATCAAGAAGTTCCGCGACGCCCTGACCAAAGGGGACAACGTGATTACCGCCGGCGGCATCTATGGCCGCATCTGCGAGGTTAAGGACAACGCTTTCATAATCTCCATCGCCGACGGCGTGAAGATCAAAATCGACAAAGGTTCGGTTTATCCTTCCGCCGCTGATGCGCAGGAGCAGCAGGCTGCCGAGGGTAAGAAATAATCTTGCCTGACATGCGATGGCTCTGCGTCAACGTTATGATACTTTGAAGAAGGGGTTGCGCTCTACAATGGGGCGCAACGCCCTTACTTTTTTTGTGTTCCTGCTGATTTCGACGGTATTCTGGTTCCTGATGGCGCTAAACGACGAGGTGCAGCACGATTTCCGCCTTCCTGTCTCACTGGTGGATTTTCCGGAAGACGTCACTATACTTTCAGGCGCTACAAACACGCTGACCGTTACAGTCAAGGATAAGGAAAGCTCCCTGATGAAGTTCGCATGGGGCGGGATGCCTATGTTGCGGCTGAGCTATGAGGAGTTTTTGAAGTCGGGAGAGCACTCTCTGGTGTTTTCCGTGAACCAGCTCAATTCGTCGGTCAGGGGCGTTTTCGGTCCAACGGCCACTATTCTCGCCGTGCGCCCCGATTCTCTGAACCTCGTCTATACCCGTAACCCGGGGATTAAGACCAGGGTTAGGATGGATGTTGACGCGCATACCCAGCCCCAGTGTGTGCAGTACGGCTCGGTAACGATGTCGCCGGACTCGGTGATGCTGTACTCAAATTCCAATGAGCTGTACTCGGTCGCCGAATTGCGTACCGCGCCTGTTGTGCTACGCAACCTTGCTGATACGACTGTCGTAGAGACGAAGCTCGTCGTGCCTGAAGGTATGAGGGCTATCCCCTCCACAGTCCATCTCACGGTGCCTGTCGAGCCCCTGGTCAGCAAGACGCGGCGGGTGGAATTGCAGGTTGTCGACGCGCCGGAGGGGCATCGTCTGGTGCCTTTCCCCTCTGTGGTCGAGGTCTCTTTCCTGATGCCGAAAAGCCTTTACAACAAGGAAAACTCACCTGTGGAGGCGTTTGTGGAGTACCCGGGAATGCCCTTCGCCATGTCTTCCCCGGATGGCAAATCTTCCTCGACGTTGCCGGTGCAGGTTGGCGTTATGCCTCCGTATTACAGGAATGTCCAGGTTTCTCCGGCCAATGTCGAATACGTTATAGAGCGCGACTGACAGGCGGTCATTCAAAACATACGGCCCTTCCCGATACTTTGCAGAGATTCAGGAAGGGCTGATTTTTTCCTCTATTGTAGGATGCCTCGTTTCGAGATTGAGGATGGCGTTTTGGGGAGCGGGGTGTTTGAACCGTTTAACTCGGAGTGGGAGAGAAGGATTGGAATGAATTGTCGGAATAAAAGACAACTATGGTGGTAATCGTTTTTCCAGCGAGAGTCGGAACGGATAGTGTGCCGCTGCCTGGTTGAGCCGTTTGCCGTGGGGCGTTTTCTTTTTCCTGGAAGGATGAATAACGGTCGTCAATGGCTCTATTAGGGCTTTCTGCGGAGTGCTGGTCCTCCGGCGGGGTGTTGGTGAATATGATTGATTCCGCCTCGCGCACGCTCTTTCTGAACGTCTCTGCCGAAGGTATGTCGGAGGGATTCGCGGCGTGGATTTCTGCGATTTCTCCTGTGCTGTCGGCCTGTCGCTGGTGGCAGCTATCCTCGATTTCCTGCGTTGTCTTGGTCGTCTGGTTGAATATGGATGACGGCTGCTCGAAGCTGTCGTAGGGAGCCGTGGCGTTGTACCCTCCTGCGAAATCGAGCTCCCCTGTGGATGCGGAGCGTGGGTATTGGCCCGGATTATTATTTGCGGCTGGGAGGGGAGATGATCCGTATGGGGCTTGCGGGGCGTTTTGTGCGGACTCTATCGGATTTTGCTCGTTGTTTGGGCAAAATGATTTTTCTGAGTAGTTCGGACTGATTGGCTGATTGTTGTCTGCTGTCTCCGTATATAACTGGCCTTCAAGGCTCTGATCTGCGGGACATGCGTCTCCGGCGGTGTTTTCAGGCTCTGAGATTCGCGTATTCGCAGTCGTTACCATATCCCCCTCGCCAAACATCAGCCATAACACGGATAAGTCGGGGTAGGCTTCGTGAATTTTTGAAATCAGTTCGTCTGATATTTTTTTATTGCGACCGTTGAGAATTTGGGAAAGGGTAGGACGGGGTATCCGGCACTTATCCGCGAATTGAGAGATTGCGATTTTATTTTCTTCAAGATAATATTTCAGTCGGTTTACCAGGTCCATGGTGTTGGGATAGGGTTGGTTTGTTTTTTGGGTTGCAGTAGGAGAGATACAGTAGAAATCTTCCGTGTGGTCAGTAAATCATCTTCCGGGAATCCTCTTTATTGCCCTGATAAATCAAGATAATAAGGAAGGGGTAGGGAAAATGGCGTTTTGTGCCGTTATAGAAATCTTGTCAACGAGTTATTTTGATGTTGCAAATGTAAAAAGTATTTTTCAATTTCGCAAATTTATGCGCTACTTTTGTTAATAGCGGGCGATTTGCAATCGAAGCTCGGGATTCTCAAAGCAAAATCTTGTTGCGGTTGCAAATGAGAATTATCGGAGGCGGCTAACTTGGCTTGGGCTTTAAAATGTAAATTAAAGGTAAAATCGGGAATGGATGTATCTCGTCGTTTATATGTAGAAATGCAAATCTGAGGTTGCCATTTAAACGTCTTATTGCAGTTCTTAACGTATATTGATGGTGCATAGGTGTCTGTGGCGAGATATGTGGCAGTTCTGTGGCGCAGGGCTGGCTTATTGGGCGTAATGTTGTGTATGCATTTAATCGTAAATTTAGATTTTGTGCGTATTGCGTATGGTTTATAGCGTGTTGCGTGTAATGTGAATATTGATTAATTCGGATTTTGAGTGCTTTGGCTGCTCGATGGTGTGGACGTTAATCCGCTTGAGCGGATAATTGCGTCAATGTGCTGTCGTTAATTTTGGCTTTGCCCGGATACTCTTGGATTTGCGGTTGCAATCTATTTGCGTTTGCGTCGGATTGAATTTGTTTGATTGCTTTTGTTAATTAGATGTATATGCGAATTTTCAAAAGGCAATCATTTGATATCGCAAAATAGTAGCGATTGCTTTGCAAACTAGACTTCTGGGGGTTTGCGGATGCAAACGGCGGCTCCTTGTCAGTCGTTCTCATCGGTGAATCGGGTGTGTGTCAACATTCTCGATTTTTGCTGGCGTTTGCGCTGTTTGCCCATTAGCGTCAGCCAGCGCGATTTTTCGGCCCGTTGCCGGGCGCGTTTTATAATATAACAATCTCAGCGGCTTAAATGAGGGGCGATAATGCGAATATTTTAGGTTGATTTGATTGTGTTTAAGCAATTTAACATCGTGCATAGCGGGTGTTTGTGCGCACTATGGGTGGTGGTCGGATGGATTTATCTTGGAGCTGTGTGCGGCAGCCATCCTTCGGCTGGGGTCGCGTGTGGTGGGGCTCTGCTGTCGAACTTGCGTGGCGGAGTTGGGCCGCCCTATACGTTTCGGCGTATGCTTTTTTTCGGCATTGTCCCGCCCGGTGCGTTGGCTCGCCCTGTTCTCTGTTCGCCGCTCATAATCTTACGTGCGTCGTGTGCCTGCGTGCGTGTTTATATATGTGTCGTGGTTCGTTCGTGGCTCGAAAATGTGTTTAAAAGCATAAATAATCGCGTTTTTGGTTGAAAAAGTCGCGGAAAAATTTGGCGGTTCCGGGGGAAAGGCGTAACTTTGCACTCGCTTTCGGGACGG
>CAJUFH010000037.1 GCA_910585755.1 uncultured Muribaculaceae bacterium
TCGCCCATGTTCGCCCAGTTGATGAGACCGCCCTTGATGACCATCTTGGGCTTGGTTCCGAAGAACTCAGGTTCCCAAAGCACGAGGTCGGCCATCTTGCCTACGGCGATAGAGCCGAGTATGTCGGAAATTCCGTATGTGATTGCCGGGTTAAGGGTAATCTGTGCGAGGTAGCGGAGTACGCGGAAGTTGTCGTTTGTGTCGCTGTCCTCGGGGAGTTTGCCTCGTACCTGCTTCATGTAGGATGCCATCTGGAAAGTGCGCATGAAGGATTCGCCGACGCGGCCCATGGCCTGGGAGTCGGAGGATACCATCGAGATAATGCCGAGGTCGTGGAAGATGTTCTCGGCGGCCTGTGTCTCGGGGCGCACGCGGCTTTCGGCGAAGGCCACGTCGGATGGGATTTGCGGGTTGAGGTTGTGGCAGACCATGATCATGTCGAACAGTTCCGCCTGGGAGTTGACACCGAAGGGGAGAGTCGGGTTAGTCGAGGATGGGAGCACGTTGGCCATCGACGCTACCTTCAGCAGGTCGGGAGCGTGGCCGCCGCCGGCGCCTTCGGTATGGTAAGTGTGGATCGTGCGGCCGTCGATAGCGGCGATCGAGTCTTCGACATAACCACTCTCGTTAAGGGTATCGGTATGAATCGCTACCTGAACGTCGTATTTGTCGGCCGAGGTCATGCAGGCGCGAATCGCCGCGGGTGTCGACCCCCAGTCCTCGTGAATTTTGAATCCGCAGGCTCCGGCCTCGATCTGCTCGTCGAGGGTCTCGGCGACGGAGGAGTTGCCTTTTGCGAGGAAGCCCATGTTAATCGGGAGCCCTTCGGTAGATTCGAGCATTTTGTGGATGTTCCAGCGGCCGGAGGTGATGGTCGTTCCGTTGGTTCCGTCGGTGGGGCCGATGCCTCCGCCGATGAGGGTCGTGATACCGTTGCTGAGGCAGTCGTAGGCCTGCTGGGGGGATATGAAGTGGACGTGTCCGTCGATTCCGGCGGCGGTCAGAATCAGGTGCTCGCCGGAAATCGCGTCGGTCGAGGGGCCGGTGCAGAGGGTGGGTGTCACGCCCTGCATCGTGTTGGGGTTACCGGCTTTGCCGATACCGGCGATTTTGCCGTCCTTGACCCCGACGTCGGCCTTGATTACGCCTAACAGCGGGTCGAGGATGGTCACGTTTGTGATTACCAGGTCGAGCGAGCCGGCGTCGGAGGTGATGGTGTTGGCCGTTCCCATGCCGTCGCGGATTGTCTTTCCACCGCCGTACACGACCTCGTCGCCGTAGACGCGGAGGTCTTTTTCAATCTCTATATACAGGTCGGTGTCGCCCAGGCGGATTTTATCGCCCACGGTCGGTCCGAACAGGTTGTTATATTCTTGACGCGATATTGTAGCCATAGTGTTCTTAGTCGGAAAAAGAGGTTAGGATTTTGATGTGAACTCGGCATCGGCTTCATCCTCCGGGATGTTCTTGAAGCCGTATTCCTCCATCTTGCGGAAGGCGCGGGTTTCGGCGGGATAGTATGTCGGGGTGTCTTCGAGACCGGCGAAGCCGTTGACGAGGTCGTTGAAACCGATCACGCGCTGCTTGCCGGCGAAGGGCACGACTTCGACCTCCTTCTCCTCGCCCGGTTCGAAACGTATGGCGGTAGTCGCGGGGATGTTGAGGTGGCACCCGAAGGCTGCCTTGCGGTCGAACTCGAGATAGCGGTTTACCTCGAAGAAATGGAAGTGGGAGCCGACCTGCACGGGGCGGTCGCCGGTGTTACGTACCTTGAGGCTCTTGACGGGGCGGTCAGCGTTATAGGTGATGTCCCCCTCGGCGAGAATCACGCCCCCGACCGGTACGGGGGTCGCCGGAGTGAATCCGGGGGTGTCGGGATAGGCGATCGCGGGTTTGCCCGGGAAGATGCCCTGAGGAGTGGTGTATGTGGGGCTGGTCTGCGCGGCCGTCCCTGGCGCCTGGGTCGCTGCCTTCGGCGTATTTGGTGTGTTTGTAGCCATATCGATGTTGTTTAGGAGTTGGCGGGAAGCGGTTACTTGATCGGGTGGTGGATGCTGACCAGTCGCGAGCCGTCGGTAAAGACGGCCTCTACCTGCAGGAGGGTGATCATGTCGGCGACGCCGTCCATGACCTGTTCCTTGGTGAGCACGGTCGCGGCGTCATGCATTACTTCCTCGACGGTCTTCCCTTCGCGAGCCCCTTCGAGGGCCGACGAGGTGATGTAGGCCACGGCTTCGGGATAGTTGAGCTTAAGGCCTTTGTTGAGGCGGCGTTCGGCGATCATGCCGAGAGACAGGAGCGTCAGCTTGTCTTGCTCTTTCGGTGTCAGATGCATAAAGCTATGTTTTTTAAAGGGTTGCGTAATGCGGGAGACCTTGCGGTGCGAGGCGCTCGGGCTTAGTTTTCAGGATATTAACAAACTGTGTCGCGGGAATGTTTAAGCAACCGTGTCGTTCTTGTCCGCGTCCTCCCGGCGTCCTTTCTTGATAGACCGGGTGACGTAGTCGGTCAGATAGACGGTGAACAGGGGGAAGATAATCATTCCGGAAACAGGGAGGATGACTGCGACAATCTTGCCCGAGACCGTCACGGGGGATATGTCGCAGCCGACGGTCGACATGTTCATCGCCGACCACCATAGCGCTGTCCAGTAGGAATTGACCTGCGGATTGACCCCGGCCTCGCGCTGGTAAAATATCAGCGAGCAGAAATAGCCTACCAGGATCATGATTGTCAGATAGGACATGAAGAGGCTCGTCACGGCGTTGGACGACAGGTAGCTGATCACGATCGACAGGGCCAGGGCGCCGCGGGCCAGCGGGATGAAGCGAACGAAGTAGAGCGCGTCGTGGCTCAGGTGGATATCCATCACGTTGATAAGGTTGAGGTACGGGATGGACAGCAGGAGGAATACCAGCCTGTGGCGGAAATAACGCCATTTGTCCTCGGCGTAGGCCAGGCCGATGAAAAAGTCGATGATGAAGACCACGCATACCCAGAACTGGAATGTCATGTAGGCGTGGTTCTCGAGGAAGTTGATTCTCTTAAATGTGTCAAACGAAATCCATACTATCAGCAGTACGGAAAGAACCAGGACGATGAAGTTCATCGTCCCGAGCACGATTTCAGCCCGCTTTTTCCCTGCGTTGTTCGCGGGAGCGGGGGTCTGGGAAGCGGAAGACATGGCGCGTAAGCATTAACGATTGTTAATACCTTAACACGCCCCGCGGCCAATTGTTTACCGCCCGTTCAGAGATTGTCTAAAAATTACAGTGCGTTTTTCGTTCCCGGATGGGAGGATGCTGTCAGAACGGTTCAGATGGTAGGAGCTTGGAGGTGAGACCGACGGGAGCAATCCGGAGATTGTGACCGAGGTCGAGCCTTCAAGCGACGACCCTGATGGGCCGTTATGACACATCCTCTTAGTTTTGTTCGATGAGGCGGCGGTAATCGGTCGGGCTTTGCCCCGTCAGCCGCTTGAACATCCGGGTGAAGTGGGCCGGATACTGGAATCCAAGCTCATAGGCGATTATGCCGACATCCTCCGAGGTGGCTGCCAGGCGGTGTTTGGCGACCTCGATCATATGCCGCATTATGAGAGTCTTGGGCGACATCCCCGTCTCGCGCTTCACCAGGTCGCTGAAATAGCCGGGCGAAAGGTTGACTTTCGACGCGAACTCGGCCACTGACGGAATCGACTCCTTTGCCGCGCCGTCGCCGTAATAGTCCTTCAGAAGCCTCTCGAAGCGGGCAACGATTTCTGAGTTGACCTTGTGGCGGGTGATGAACTGGCGGTCGTAGAACCGGTGGAGGTATTCGAGCAGGAGCTGGATGTTGGCCGAGAGCACTGCGGCCGAGTGGCTGTCGACGGGGTGTTCCAGCTCGCGCTTGATTTTGTCGAGGCAGTCGAGGAAAATCTCGCGCTCCCGTTCCGAAAGATGGAGCGCCTCCATCTGCGAGTAGTCGAAAAACTTGAAGGAGGCGATTTTCTCGCCGAGGGTCGTGCCGTAAATCAGGTCTGGATGGAAGAGGAGGCCGAGAACGTCGTGGGTGACCTCCCCCGCGGGAATTTCGACATCGACCTGCTGGCCCGGCGCGAAACTGACCACGGTCCCCTCCTGGTAGTCGTACTGCTTCCGCCCGTAGCGTATCGAGCAAGTGACACCGTTTTTCAGGAACAGGGCGTAGAGGCCGTAATTGAATATGGCGCTGGCGGAATGGTGTTTCGCCTGTTTGAGGTCGACGACCGTTACGAGCGGATGTAGGGTTTCCAGCCCGTAGAGTTTGTTGTAAGCGTCTACAGAGTCGAGGTTTATCGTCCTTTTCTGTTCCATAAGGAATCGCTGCTTGATTGGGGATTGTTCTGCCGCGAAATTAGGCATATTTCGCGAAATTCCCCCATCTTCCGCGTTTTTGGTAACAGGAAATGTAAATGTGGTAAATGGCGCTTCCGAAAATAATGGTTACTTCGCGTCAGAAACTCAATAATACGGATATGAACAAAGTTATTGCCACAGTTATTGCGACGATAATGACACTTAACGTTATGGCACAGCAAAAGATTGTACAGACGGCGGGCCGCCAGCAGCTTGGCGAGTTCGCCCCGGAGTTCGCCCATCTTAACGACGACATCCTTTTCGGAGAGGTTTGGAGCCGCAACGACCTGCTCTCGCTCCGCGACCGCAGCCTGATTACGGTTACGGCGCTCGTGGCGCAGGGTATCACCGACACGTCGCTCCTCCACCACCTGCAGAACGCGAAGAACAACGGCATCACACGCACTGAAATCGCCGAGGCGATTACCCACGTCGCCTTCTACGCCGGATGGCCCAAGGCATGGGCGGCGTTCCGCCTGGCAAAGGAGGTATGGACCGACAACGAGGTCGCCGACGACGACGCCATGGCCGAGTACCAGCGCACGATATTCTTCCCCATCGGCGAGCCGAACACGGCGTATGCCAAATACTTCACCGGCCGCAGCTTCCTCGCCCCGGTTTCCAAGGCGCAGGTACCGTTCGTGAACGTCACCTTCGAGCCGGGTTGCCGCAACAACTGGCATATCCACCACGCCGCGAAGGGCGGGGGACAGATGCTTGTCGGGGTAGGTGGCCGCGGATGGTACCAGGAGGAAGGGAAACCCGCGCAGGAAATCCTCCCCGGCACCGTAATCCATATCCCCGCCAACGTCAAGCACTGGCACGGAGCCGCCGCCGACTCCTGGTTCTCCCACCTCGCCTTTGAAGTCCTCGGCGAGGATACCTCTACCGAGTGGCTCGCCCCCGTCACCGACACCGAGTACTCCGCCCTCAAATAACCCCGCCTTACAAGGATGCGCAGGGTCGTCGACCCTGTGCGTTTTGTTCACTATGCCCGGATTGCCCGGTCTGGCAGCAATGGGTGTAGGGACGCGGCGTGCCGCGTTTGCGTTGCCATATAGATAAGCTTGACATACATTGTCTTGCGGGATGAATGACTGATTTTCCAAGCCTGACGCGGCACGCCGTGTCCCTACACAAGGATGGCGATCTCTCCTCAGGTGTTCCGGGCAATATAGGAGGAATGGAGGTTGTTGGTGAGCGGCGGAGCCGCGGTGTGATTGTAGCACATTGCCGAGCGACCGAAGGTCGCGATGGCTGTGTGTGTGTCGGCGTCATCCCCGCCAAACGGCCTCGGAGAGGTCGTACAATCTTGATAGACGGTAGTTTATGTCGTATTAACGGACATCTCCGATGCCCCCGCTCGTACGCCTACACCCCAGGCCATCGCGTCTCCGACGCTCGACCTGGGGCTACAATTACACCGCGGCTTCGCCGCTTGCAATGGCGGATTGCAAGGCCGTCCCTATGCAATAGCCATTCTGTCCGTCCTGTCCGGCTAACCGGACAGGACAGACTCCACCGAGTGGGCGGACAGCGCCGGACACCGCCGCTAGAGGCGGCTTATGGCGGGGTTACTAACATCCGAGGTCTTCGACCTCGAAAGTCTGATTGGGTTAAGCTCGAGGTCAGATAGAGCTAAGGACCAGGCTTGATAAGATTAACGGCCAAGTCCGAAAGGATTCTTGTAAAATAGGATGCTAAGCGATGTTTAATCATTTTCCTTCGCACTTATTCAGGAGATGCGGGTTCTTCAGGACAAGGAGCCTCAGGAACTAATTCATAATCAGCTTCTGATACAGTCTGTTCGGTTGCGTTTCCTCGCCCGTCTGACATTCCGACAATAGAGCTAAGGAATAGCATCGGCAAATAAAGGCAGCAGAATATAATGCCGCAGACGCTCATCCATTTGGGAGTGTCATTCTTTATAGCTAAGAAAACGCCTATTATTGAGAATATTAGGCCGAGAACACCTATCGTCATCATCAATAATAAAGATAGAAGTGCAGAGGCGCCTATATCATTGGTCAGACGGGATTCCAATAATGTCAGAAAAATGATCGCTAACAGAGTGCCAAGAGAAATACCAAATCCCAACCAAGAAATAACCGAAGACGGACGTTTGCGTGCGGGAGAATGATATGGAGGTGGGTAATTATTCATAGTTACACATTTCATTCGCCGAGGAGCTGGGAGGCGGCGGCGAAGGGGCTGAGGCGGTTGGAGAGGACGAGGCGCTCGGCCTGGGCGATGCGGGAGGCGCGCTCGGGGTCGTCGTAGAAGCGGCGGCGCAGCTCGGAGTCGATGGTCTCGTACATCCAGTAGCGGGCCTGTTCGTGGCGGCGGCGCTCGAAATAACCGTTTGCTTCCACGAATTTGAAGTAACGGTCGATCATGTCCCATATTTCGGAGATGCCGAGCTCGTAATAACCTGAATAGGTGAGCACTTCAGGCGTCCAGCCAGAAGGAGGGGTCGGGAAGAGGTGGAGCGCGGAGCGGTATTGAGCCTGGGCGAGGCGGGCGCGGTCCACGTTGTCGCCGTCGGCTTTGTTGATTACAATGCCGTCGGCCATTTCCATTATGCCGCGTTTGATACCCTGCAGCTCGTCGCCTGCTCCCGCGATCTGGATGAGGAGGAAGAAATCGGCCATGGAGTGTACGGCGGTCTCGCTCTGGCCTACGCCGACGGTCTCGATAAACACGTTGTTATATCCCGCAGCCTCGCAGAGGATGATTGTCTCACGGGTCTTGCGCGCTACTCCGCCGAGCGACCCGGCCGAAGGGGAAGGGCGGATGAAGGCTCCGGGATGCTGCGACAGCTTCTCCATGCGGGTCTTGTCGCCGAGGATACTCCCTTTCGAACGTTCCGACGAGGGGTCAATCGCGAGCACGGCGAGTTTTCCCCCTTCTTTGAGTACATGGAGGCCGAAAACATCAATAGAGGTTGACTTACCCGCTCCCGGTACGCCGGTTATGCCTATCCGTCGCGAGTTGCCGGAATGGGGCAGGCATTTCTCAATCACTTCGCGGGCGAGCGACTGGTGGTCGGGCGCGAGGCTTTCGACGAGCGTCACGGCGCGGGAAAGCATCGTGACATCCCCCTTCAGAATCCCCTCTACGAGTTCGCCTGAGGTTGGGAGGGGTTTGCGCTTGCGGGGCTTGAGGTAAGGGTTTACAATCGGGGGCTGCGACACTCCGGCGTTGACCGTCAGGCCGCTGTATTCTGAGCTGTTTTCGGGATGTTCCATAAGGCGGTTGGTTTTCATGGGTTAGAGGGGGACGGAGTCAGTGGGCTTCCAGCCAGTTCTTGCCGACCCCGGAGGATACTTCGAGCTTTACCGGCCCTTCGGTGAAGGCCGCGGACATGAGCCGCTCGACGAGTTCCTGCAACCGTGGCAGTTCGTCGGGAACGACATTGAAAATCAGTTCGTCGTGGACTTGCAGAATCATCCGGGAGGCCATTCCGATGCGCCGCATCTCGTTGTGGATGTTGATCATCGCGACTTTGATAATATCGGCGGCGGAGCCTTGGAGCGGGGCATTGACGGCGTTACGTTCGGCGAAAGAGCGCACTGTCGCATTTCTCGACAGTATGTCCGGCAGATAGCGCTTGCGACCCATAATGGTGCTCACATATCCATCCTTGCGGGCGCGTTCGACCGCTTCGGCGGTGTACTGCTTCAGGTGGGGATAGGTCGCGAAATAGCTTTCGATCAGTTGCTTGGCTTCCTGGCGGGGGATACTGAGGCGCTCCGAGAGGCCGAAGGCGGAAATGCCGTAGATTGTGCCGAAGTTGGCGGTTTTGGCGTTGCGGCGCTGGGTGTCGGTAACCTCCTCATAAGAGACGTGGTAGAGCTTGGCGGCTGTCGCACGGTGGATGTCAAGCCCGGAGTTGAAGGCCTCGGTAAGTTCGGGGTCGTGGGAGAGGGAGGCAAGCAGGCGCAACTCGATTTGCGAATAGTCGGCCGAAAGAATCAGGCATCCGTCGTCGGCGATGAAGGCGCGGCGCACTTCCCGGCCGTCGTCGGTGCGTATCGGGATATTCTGCAGGTTCGGGTTGGCCGAGGAGATGCGTCCCGTGGCGGTGACAGTCTGGTTGAAGGTCGTATGTATCTTCCCGGTAGCGGGGTTTACCAGCTCGGGGAGGGCGTTGACGTAGGTCGCCAGCAGTTTTCGCAACGAACGGGCCTGGAGTATCAGCCCTACGACGGGGTGGGAGTTGCGATGCTTCTCGAGCACCTCCTCAGTAGTGGAGTAGGAGCCGGTTTTGGTGCGTTTCGCTTTCGGATCGAGCTGCAGCTTTCCGAACAGCACCTCGCCGACCTGCATCGGCGAGCCGATATTGAATTTCTCGCCGGCCAGTTCGTAAGCCTGTTCCTCGATGGAACGAAGTTGCTCCGAAAGCGTGACCGACAGGTTGTTAAGCTCTGCGGAATCGATTCGGACGCCCGTCCATTCCATATCGGCCAGGACGGCGGCGAGAGGGAGCTCCACGGTGTCGAGCAGCGGGAGCTGCCCGTTGGCCTCCAGGAGCGAGCGCAGGGGAGCGACGAGCCTAAGGCAGACGTCGGCGTGCTCGCAAGTGCGGCTTACCTCCTCTCCCGCGGGATGCGGAGCGTAGGGCTTGCGGGCGGTCGAGCCGTCGGCGAAGTCAGCGGTCTGGTAATGGATTACGTTCATCGCTATGTCGGCCAGCCGGTGGCGCATTTCGGGCTGCAGCAGGTAATGGGCCAGCGAGGTGTCGAAATATTTCGAGGTAAGCTCTACCCCCTCGCGCCGAAGGATTACCATGTCGCGCTTTATGTCGGGGCTGCTGAGGGTTACGGTCGGGGAGTTGAAGAGCGGAGTCAACGCTTTGAATAACTCTTTGCGGCGTTCCTGGTCGGAGGGGACGGCGACAAACCGGGCCTTACCCTCGGCTGTCGCCACGGCAATTCCCCGCAGGACCGCGGTCATTGCTTCCGGCCCGGTGGCATATACCGAGAGACCCAGTGTCTCGGCCTTCATCGCCTCGCTGACGAAGGTCTCTATCTCTTCGACAGCGTTTATTTCGGCATAGTCGGCGCTCGCGGCAGCCATCGAAACGGTCGGGACGGCATCGGACGACGCCCCGTCTACTCCGTCGATAAAGTCAAACAGCGAGCGCTCCTCGAGCGCCTTTGCCGGTTCGGTTTTCGCCACGGCGGGAGCGGGAGCGGCGCCGAGTTTTGCAAGGAACGATTTGAACTCCAGGCGGGTGAATATCTCCCGGAGCTTCGCGTTGTCGGCCGGCCCGCGGAGTAGTTTGTCGAAATCAACGTCGAGGGGAACGTCGGTGCGTATTGTCGCGAGGTCCTTCGAGAAACGAATCTTGTCGGCGTTGTCGGCTATTTTCTGGCCTAACGCGCCCTTTACTTCCGCGACATGAGCCAGCAGGTTCTCGACGGTTCCGAACTGGCTGATCAGCTTGGATGCCGTCTTCGGCCCAACGCCCGGGCATCCCGGGATGTTATCCGAAGCGTCCCCCTCCAGGGCGAGGAGGTCGATTACCTGCGTCGGGGACTCGATGCCGTATTTCTCGCGGACTTCCGCCGGGCCGCGCAGCTCGAAACCCTGGCCTCGGAGCGAAGGCTTGTACATCAACACCTTGTCGGTCACTAACTGGCCGTAATCCTTGTCGGGGGTCATCATATAGACCGTGAACCCCTCCCCGGCCGCCTTGCGCGCCAGGGTCCCGATCACGTCGTCAGCCTCGTAGCCCGGCACCTCGAACACGGGGATGTCGTACGCCTCGACAATCTCCTTGATGATTGGTACGGAGAGGGATATGTCTTCCGGCTGCGCCTCGCGGTTGGCCTTGTAGTCGGCGTACATCTCGTGGCGGAACGTGTCCCCCTTAGGGTCGAAGCATACGGCGATATGGGTCGGATTCTCCTTGCGGAACACCTCGTCGAGAGTGTTGCAGAAGCCGAACACTGCCGAGGTGTTGAACCCGGCAGAAGTGATTCGGGGTGAGCGAATAAGGGCGTAATAAGCCCTGTAAATCAGGGCGTACGCGTCAAGCAGAAACAGTTTCTTGTCGTCCATTGTGGCAGATAGCGTTATCTAAGGCGGCCTTCCCGCCCCACAAAGATAACAAATTCCCCCCGATTCCCGGCATCCCGCCCCGCCTTTTATAATGTATATTCCGCGCGTGTTTTTATTTCTGCGGATTGTAGTCGGCGATTATGCGGCGGAGGTCGGTGTGTTTGTTGGCCAGTTTGCCCGTTTGGTATTCCCCGGCATCCAACTTGCGGATTACCTCGGGGTCGTCGGCGAAATAGACGCGGATCCATTTCTTTTTGTTCTTTTCCGAGTCGGGGACGTAGCACGGATGGTCGCTCCCACGTTTGAGGATGTAGGTCATCGATGCGTACGAATACATACTTCTGAAATTGAACCTCAGATTGCATTTTTTGAAGGTAGGCCGCCCTACTTCTATCCAATAGGAGGCGTGGTCCTCTGCCTGGTCTAAGCAACACCAAATCAGTCGGCTGGCGATTCCGGTAACCTCGCCCGTCTCCAGGTCGACGAATTCGGCATAAAACGGTACGAAGAGGTGCTTTTGTTCGGGACATTTGGCTTTCCATATGACCATGGACTGTATGCTGTCCGCTTCGAGCTTCTCTTTCTTCCCGTCGATGACGACCTTTACCTGGGTGTCGCGCTCACAAGGCAGCTCGAGGCTGACAGCCTCGAGGCGCGAGCCGTTGGTCAGAGTGATGTCGCCAACGGCCTTTGTGCCGGATCCGAAGGCGTTAGCGGTGTTTGTCGCTGTTGCGGCGAGTAAGAAAAGGATAATGGAGAAGAGTCTGTTGGTCATAAGTATAGTTTTCGGCAAAAATAAGGAAAGCTGAGGGATGGCGGAGTGACATTTGTCACAAAATAGCGGAATTATTCGTAGCTTCGCGTCATAAACAGCTCTAAAAACGACTATGGCAAAACAGGAATACGTTCAGCGCAACCGCGAATGGCTCGAGGCCAAGGCGCGGGAAGAAGGCGTCAAAGCTATTGACAAGGGAGTGCTTTACAAGGTGATAAAGAAGGGTAACGCGTCGGGCGCGCAGCCGAACCGCGGAAGCGTCGTCACGGCGCATTACGTTGGGAAGACAATCAACGGCAAGACCTTCGATAGCAGCCGCGGCGGGGTCGCTCCCGCCTTCCGGCTCCGCGACCTCATTCCCGGCTGGATTATCGCGATGCAGCAGATGCGCGTCGGCGACAAATGGGAGGTCTACATCCCCGCCGAACAGGGCTACGGCCGTCTTTCCCAGCCCGGCATCCCCGGCGGTTCCACCCTCATCTTCGAAATCGAACTGCTCGGCGTTTCATAAGACGATATTTAACTATGATCAGACAGATTGAATTTCGGCTGGAGCCCAGACGGCGCGGATGCCATTTAGTGACAGGCGAGATTATGCGCCACATTCCGGCTGACATGCCGCGGACCGGGATGATGAACATATTCGTCAAGCACACCTCCTGCGCCCTGGCTGTCAACGAGAACGCCGACCCCGATGTGCGCACCGACATGGCGAAAATCCTCGACCACCTCGTCGCGGAGAACGAACCATACTACGACCACACGTTCGAAGGTCCCGACGACATGCCGGCCCACGCCAAATGTTCCCTAATCGGCGTGTCGCTCACAATCCCCGTCACCGACGGCCATCCGAACCTCGGCACCTGGCAGGGCATCTACCTCTGCGAGTTCCGCGACCACGGCGGCCCACGCTCCCTCGTCCTCACCGTCTACTCCTGATCCCGCGTGTCAGGGTGTCAGGGGCGGGCGGCGCGGCGCATGGCGATGGTGATGAGGGCACCGGCGACCATGACGGCGATGGAGACGATAAGGACGAGGGTCGCGCCGCCCCATTTCAACAGGACGGGTATTATGAAGGCGCCGATTACCGCGCCCGACTTGCCGAGGCTGGCGGCGATGCCGGAGCCGGTGCCGCGGTCCGCCACGGGATAGACGCGGCTGGGGAGGATGAAGGTGATCAGGTGGGGGCCGGCGTTGAGGAATATCTCGAATATCGCAAAGCCGCTGATGGCGATCCACGCGGGCCAGTGGCAGAGGTAGGCTGCCAGGAGCAGTCCGAGTCCGGCGGCGCTCGCCAGGAATCCGACCGACTGCATTTTAAGATGGTTGAAGCGCCTGAGCATCAGTATGCCGCAGGTAAATCCAACCATCATGACGACGCACAGGATGAAGGTCAGTCCGACGGAATGGGTTATATGCCCTATGGGGGTGGCGGTCGCCGGGAGGGTGTCGAGCCGGAAGCTCATAATCAGCACGGGAAGGAAGATTCCTATGCCGTACACGCCGAGCCCTTCGCACGCCCAGGGGATTCCGGTCAGTATTATTTTCGCGAAGTTGTCTTTGATGAAGCCTCCCATACTTTGTTGGTTTGCAGGGGTATGGCTTACTTTCTGAGGCACGGGGATAACCACGTCGGGACCCAGGAGTTTCTTAACGGCGGTTTCCGCCTTGGCCTTCTCCCCGCGGCTTAACAGCCACTGCGGGCTTTGGGCGAAACCTATACGGGAAACCAGCATTATGGCGGCTATCGCGGTTATGACGAGGAAGAGGTATGTGCCTCCACCCTCGGCTCCCCGCCGGATAATCAGGAAGTAGCATACCGCTGCTACGACGGCGCTTCCGGCGGAAGCGAGCGCCTTGGCCACGCCGACCATGTAGACGCGCCATTTTTCCGGCATCAGTTCCGAGATATAATCCGGGTCGAGGCTGTACTCCCCTCCGACTCCGAAACCCATCAGGAACAGGAGCGCGAGCAGCAGCGGCACGGAATTGGTGAAGGCGGCGGCGAGCGAGGCCCCGGCGATTATCAGCGGGCAGAGACGGAAAAAGAGGAGGTAGCCGTAGCGGTCGCTGAGACGCCCGAAAACCACCGTCCCGACCATTATCCCGATCAGGGAGACGCACCCCAGCAGCCCCTGCAACCCTGCGGAAAGCCCGGGATGCGCGGCGAGCCGCATCAGCGGAATCACGATACCTACGAGCGTCGCGAGCCCCTGGCCGATAAACTGGCCGAGCGACGCGATGAGGACGATGCGTATCTGCGGCCACCCCATCGGCATGGTCGCCATATCAACGGGTTTTGAAGCTGTGGGTTTCATAATTCTTCGTTGTCGGTTACGGATGGATAGGGAAGGGTGTCGACCGGGCCGTCGTATGTAATCAGTCCGCGCTCGATTACTATGGCGCGCGAACAGAGGCGCATCACAAGTTCCATATCGTGTGTAGACATGAATACTGTATGCGGTAGCCTGTCGACAATGCTTATGAACCTCGAGCGGGCGGCGAAATCGAGGCCCGAGGTAGGCTCGTCGAACACGAGTATGCCGGGGCGCATCGATAGGACGGTAGCGATGGAGACCATCCGCTTCTGCCCCCCGGAGAGCCGGAACGGCTGTCGGTCGCGCAGCGGCTCGCAGCAGGTCAGGCGGAGCGCCTCGTTGACCCGCAGGGCGATTTCCTCGTCAGTCAGCCCCATGCTGCGTGGCCCGAAGGCAACGTCCGCCTCAACGGTTGGCATAAAGAGCTGGTCGTCGGAGTTCTGGAACACCATCCCGACAGCCCGCCGCGCCGCCGCGGCGTTTTTTCCCGTTACCACCGCGCCGTTTACCTCGACGCTACCCGACGAGGGGGTGAGGAGGGCATTGGTGTGTAGCAGGAGTGTTGATTTCCCCGAACCGTTAAGCCCCACAAGCGCGACCTTCTCCCCCCGGCGTATTTCGAACGACACGCCGCGGAGCACCTCTCTCCCCCCGGGGTAGGAGAAGCGGACATCGTTGAAACGTAACGCGGTATCGTTCATAATTCTCAGAGGTTGACGAGGTTGAGCAGAAGCGACGACAGGTCGGTCAGCCGCATGATGATTATTACGGGAATCCAGGTCAGACAGTAGACCGTGTCCGGAGTATGCCATTTCGACGGATTGGAGCTGAGGAGCGAGCCGTCGAATCCTCGGGCCCGCATCGCCATGTTCACCCGGCGGGCGCGCTCGAGGGTACGGAGCATGAGTTGACCGACGAACGGCCCCCACATCCGCGCCCCGTAGGAGGCGCGTCCGTAGCCCCTTGCGAGGCGGGCGCGGTGCATCGAGAGTGTCTCCTCAAGCAGAACCGACAGATAGCGATAGGCCATCAGCAACTGCGTGGCGAGCACCCGCGGCATCCCTAACCTGCGGAGCGCCTCGCATATGCGGTTGAACCCGGCGACATATATCAGAATCAGCAGCGCCTGTACCGACAGCAGTCCGCGGATTATGATCGAGGCGAAGCTGACCCATCCGCGGCTTACTGCCACACTCCCGGCCATAAAGGCGGTCTCGCGGTCGTAGAACGGGTTGAAGACGCCGATCACAATCAGGAGCGGAAGCACGTACAGGGAGTTACGGAAAACGCGCCCGTACTCCATATGGGCCAGCATGGCGCTGACAATAGGATAGGCGGCAAACCATATCAGCATCCCGGCCGAGGAGACCGGGACACTGAGCATGGCGACGAGGTAGACGAGCGTCACGACGAGGAGCGCCCGCGGGTCGATTCCCGCGATGTGCGAGTCGTCATCGGCCGCCAGTTGCCTGGCGTTGAGGATGACGATAGCCTGTTCGAGACGCGTCGTTTTCATTCATCAGTCCTTTTGCGCCGCTGAGCCGGGACGCGCCTGCGGAGCAACAGGGTTGTTACGGCCCACAGCATTATCATCACTATCGTGGCCCCGATAATTCCGGCGAAAGTCGAGTCGTAGTCCGGCATGACAGCCGTCGGAGGAGTGACGGACGGTAGGTCGGTCAGGCCCGATACCTTGGCGATTGACCATTCCAAGCCGTCGGGATTGGAGGAGGCGATCCAGGTAAACGCCCCGCCCAGGATGAGTGCCCCGGCGACAAAGGCCCAGATGACCTTTTTCGACGAGCGGGAGGCGCTTGGTCCGGGGGCGGAGAGGCCGCTGTACAATGTTTCCGGGCGGTATTTGGCGATGAAGCACAGGACAGCCCCGGTCGCGATTCCCTCGATAGCGCCGATGGCAAGATGGATCGGGAGCATGAAGGCGAGGAAGGTCGAGGTCGGGAGCGCCGTGATGCCCGACATTTCTGTTTCGGCCGTCACGCCGAGCGCTCCGATTTCAAGCGCCACGACGGAGGCAGTGACCGCGGCGGCGATGACGCGCCACGGCTTCGCCGAACGCCCTGCCAGCGGGCGGTAGACAAAAGGATAAGCCAGGAGGCATGACGCGGCGCCCATATTAAGGATGTTGCACCCCAGGGCGAGCAGTCCGCCGTCGGCGAAGACGAGACACTGGATAATCAGTACCGAGCAGAGTGTCAGGAATCCGGCCCAAGGCCCGAGAACCGCGGAAAGGAGTATACCTCCGATTACGTGGCCGCTCGACCCGGTGCCGGGGATGGTGAAGTTTATCATCTGCGCGGCGAAGACAAACGCTCCCATCACGCCCATCAGGGGCACGATGTCGTCGCGCTGTATCCGTTTTACTTTCGAGGCTGCCACCGCGATCAGCGCGACGGCCGCCGCGCCGGCTCCCGCCGCTACGGCTGGGGAGACCAAGGCGTCTGCCATATGCATAGTTTCGGTAGTTTTAAGAGTAGGGCGTCAAGCCCTGCCTGTTATTTCTTATCTTTATCCTCGATATTCTTTTCCTCGCGGCGCAGGTCGCTGACGAAGCCGTCCCAGCCGGATTTCCATTCATCGTGCTTCTTCTGCCCGGTGGTGAACTTATAGAGCGGGATGAGGAAGAGCCAGGTCGTTATGCAGAACGGACCGGTAAGGGTCGGAAGGCCGAAGGGTTCGAAGAACACGTCCATACCCGCCTGCATGAAGACGGTTGCCACAATCGCCGCCAACGCCCAAAGCGCGGATTTCCAACCCGGGGAGTTGAAGGTACAGCCGATCGCGATGCCTGTCAGCACGGGGCTGAAGCCGAACAGTCCGGCGGTGATGTCAGACGCGTCAGCCTTGAACAGGAGCGCGACAGCGAGCGCCAGGGCCGAACCGACGGCGCCCCAGAGGGCTGCCCAGCGGCTGCATACGGCGAGCGCCACGAGGAAGAAGATGCCGGTAACCCAGGAATCGACGAGAAACACCTGGGCGATTCCCTTCAGCCAGTAGACGACCAGGGCGCCGAAAGAGGTGTCGAGGGCGAACTGGTAATGTCCGGCGAGTTCAGGCTCGGAGAGTGTCGTCGGCGCGATTCCGTCCATTATGCGCGACGCGAGGAGGAACACCCAGGTCATCAGCACGAAGGGGAATGTCAGCGAGTTGATTTTCCAGGGAGCCATAACCTTGTTCATCCCCGTGCGTACCCAGGTGGTCAGCATCGAGCAGAAAATGAGCGCCAGCCACATCAGCCAGGTGTTATCCAGGAATGTCGGGAAGGCGCAGCCGACCAGTATGCCGTTGAAGCCCCAAAGCCCCTGCGCGCCATCCTTGCTTCCCCGCTCGGTTATGTATCCGGCGAGGGTGGAGGCAATCAGGCCGACTACCGCGCCCCAGGCTACCTGGGGGGTGTGACATTCATATGAACCCCAGAAAATACCTGCCAGGAACAGAAGCCCGGTCCAGGCGCTTTGCTGGAACATCACCTGCCCCGAACCGTCAAGCGTGGCGGTTACCGCTGTCTTGATATTCTTTAAATCCATTTTGAAACGTTTTTTATTATAACGTCTTATACGGGCGGTTTCATTCAGCGCCACGGAAATTCCTGCGGCAGTGGACGGCCCTTGACCTGCGTCCTGACTTTCGAGCAGAACTCGCGCACGACGCGCTTGACCGGTCCGGTCTCCATCCCCAGCACCTTGAACAGCAGCCCGGCATCGTTGGGCAGATGGGTTATTCCCGCCGCGAGGCGGTTGTCCGCGTCATAGAACGGCTCGGTAGCGTCGTAAATCGGGCCGATATTCTCTTTGGGGGTCATGACCAGCACGTTGGCGAAAATGTCGAATCCGTGCATCACGCCGATGTCGCGTATGGGGAAGGTCTTGGGGCTGATTATGAACTTCTCGCGGAAAAGCCGCTCGCCGCCGGGGCGCTCCCCCTGGGTGCACACCGAGAGGATGTCGTAGTCAAACAGTTCGCCGTCGCCGTAATACTTGCGGCCCCCCATGAATATCTCGGAGTAAAAAACCGTCGCTGAGGGGTGGACTCTCATGTCGGTCTCGCTGATGAAGCGGGTGTTGGCGCAGGGGATAATAGGCTCGGGAAGGTATTCGAGATAGGCGCCCTCGTCAAGCTCGATTGTCTGGCGCAGGCCGGAATAATTGTCCTGCATGCGGGCGAGCTTCGTTGCCGCGCCGGTCGAGACGAAGGCCATGGAATCCTTTTTCAACGTTATAATCTGGCGGTAGCGGTCGCCGTCGACGTTCGGCCCCCCGGAGGAAAGAATATAGACGCACGGCATCCCGGGGAGTTCCTCGTCGAAGTACAGCTCCTGCTGCACGATCAGCGGCGCGCGGCGGTCGAGGTCGCGGAGTATCGACTTGCCGTCGCCGTCAAGCTCGAAACCGAGACGGAGATAGCCGTGTTTGCCCGGCGCTCCGACATACATCGCTCTCGGAGTACGGGTGTAGCCGCGCATTTCGCGCGCGTTGTCGAAGGAAACAATCTCGACGTCGGTATATTCGTATTTCCTGGGGGAAACCATAGGGATGCCGTGGGTTAGAAGGTTGTTATTTCTTATCGAAGAGCGCCATTTTGAAGATGAGGTCGACGAGCTCGTCGATGCCTTCGCCGGTCATGGCGTTGGTGAAGACGAACGGCTTGCCGGGGCGCATAAGGCGGCTGTCGTGGTCCATAACCTCCAGCGAGGCGTGGACGTAGGGGGCGAGGTCGGTCTTGTTGATTACGAGGATGTCGCTCTGCGAGATGCCGGGGCCGTCCTTGCGGGGAATCTTGTCACCAGCCGCGACGTCGATAACGTAGATGAAGAAATCGACAAGCGCCGGGGAGAAGGTCAGCGTCAGGTTGTCGCCTCCCGACTCGATCAGAACGATGTCGGCGTCGGGGAACTTGGCCTCCATCTCCTCCACGGCGGCGATGTTCATCGAGGGGTCCTCGCGCACGGCGGTGTGGGGGCACGCGCCTGTTTCCACGCCGATAATCATATCCTCGAGGAGAATCCCCTTAAGGGTCTTGCGGACGTGCTTCGCGTCCTCGGTCGTGACGATGTCGTTGGTTATGATGAGCACCTTCATCCCGCGGTCCAGGAGGCGGGGAGTGATTGCTTCGATGATGGCGGTTTTGCCCGAACCGACGGGGCCGCCTATGCCTATTCTGCAAGTTGACATATCGTGATAGTTTTATTTAGTTCATAAACATTCGCATGTTGCCCTTCTCGTGGAGCGACGCGAAAATATCCATTTCGGGGACGAACGAGTTCATGTCCTCGAAGGTCATCTGCCGGGCCTCCTCGTAAAGGGCGCCAGACTCGGCGCAGAGGCGCTGGAGTATGAGCTGGGTGTCGTAATGGGAAACGCGCACGCAGCGCAGGGCGGCGCTCAGCACCATGTTGATTACCCCGTACTGGTGGGAGGCGAACAGCTCCTCTTCCCCCAGCCCGCTGGCGGCGAAGGAGAGCCCTTGCGCGACGGGATAGGAGCCGGGAGTCGATTCCCCCTGGATTTCCTCGAGCCATTCGGCGATCGGGCTGTAGTCGGGAAAGAGCTTGACTGCCAGTTCGGCCAGTTTCTTGCCCATGCGCTGGAGCATCATGCGCGCCTCGTCATTCATCTTGAAGAGCATCAGCCCCCGGTCGATTTCTGTGATTGCCGCGAGATTCTCCTCCTTCGCGGCGCGGTAGGCGAGCAGCGCCGCGACCCCGTCGGAGAAAGCCCCCTGGCGCGCGACCGAGCGTGTGTATTGCTCGAGAGTCGCGGCGTCGCGGACCACGCCGAGGTGGGCGGCCGTTTCCAGGCCGTTGGAAAAGGAGAAGGTGCCGACGGGAAAAGTGGAGTCGGTCATCTGGAGCAGATGCATGATCTTCATGGCGGCGGGGTGTTTAGTGTGCGTGATGATGCCCTTCGTGGCAGTTTCCTTCGTGGCAGTGTCCCTCGTGGTGGTGTTCCTCGTGGGCGTGGCTTTCGTGTGAGGCCCCACCGAAGAGGCGGCGCACCTCGTGGGGCGCGAGATAGGGTATTATGTCGGTTCCGGGCTGGAACTCATAGGTTATCCCCTCGATGTTGTGGGTCTCCATGACGCTGAGCATCACCTTCTTGTCGACGGTCAGGGGGACGTACACCTTCGTGCCCTTTACGACCGCCGGCCAGTGCTGGTTGCCCAGGGCGTGCCCCAGCTCCACGGATATGCGGATAATCTCCTCGGGCACACGCCCTATCAGGCCGCCCATGTCGATTACCAGCACGTTGCTGAGGTCGAGGCGGAGCACGGCGGCGTTACCCTTCTCCGGGTCGAAGGCTACGATGTCGCCGTCGGCCACGCGGGCGCCCCTTTTGAGCGCGATCGGATATTCGTTGCCGTGGTCGCTCGTCACCAGGAAACGGCTTTTCTGGGCCGTCCACTGGTCGAGGAACAGATTTTCAACGTGAGCGTCTTTGAGCTTTTCCGCCCATTCCGGCTGGTGGATATTGCCGATGATTTCAGTGATTACATCCATAATTGTTTCGCGGTTATCTCCATCAGCGGCCCCGGGAACACACGGGTCGCCTCCGTGGAGCGTGATGAATACGGTAGTTACTGAAATCTAAACAACCCTCCCCCCGATAAGGTTTGCCAATGTTAACGCCAAATGTTAAAACCGCCACCCCTATACCAAGCTTAATATCTTTTAACTTTAATGAGCTGTATTATTGCACATGTTGAATCGTATATTTGTGCCGTAATAATTATAATGAGATGAGACATAAGACAATATCCATATGTAACGATAACGGGACGGAAGTTATGGCGCAGGCCCCTGTGATTATTTCGGCAAGCCGTGCGACTGACATTCCGGCGTTTTATGCTGACTGGTTTTTCCGACGGCTCGAAAAAGGATATATCAGATGGCGGAATCCTTTCTCGGGGCAAGATAGCTATGTTTCATTTGCGTATACGCGATTCATTGTCTTCTGGTCGAAGAATCCCGAACCGCTGTTGCCGTACCTGCGGACTCTTGAAGAGCAAGGAATCGGGTGCTATATCCAGTATACGCTTAACGATTACGAGGCCGAAAGGCTGGAGCCAAACGTTCCGCCATTGCAAGAAAGAATAGACACCTTCCGCCGACTCGTCGATGTTCTCGGCATTGGTGGGGTGGTATGGCGTTTTGACCCGCTAATTCTTACAGACAACATAAACATAGATTTCTTACTTGGAAAAATCGCATACATAGCTGATGCCCTGGCCGGCTATACAGCAAAACTCATTTTCAGTTTCGCAGATATTGAGCCGTATAAAAAAGTATCGCGCAATCTGCGGCTAAGCGGCATCAATTATCGTGAATGGGACGAAGAGTCCATGCGCGGATTTGCCTCGCGGCTTTCTACGATGAACCGTGATAATTGGAATTTCCGAATCGCGACGTGTGCCGAACGCATTGACCTTTCTGAATACAGCATCGAACATAATCGCTGTATCGACCCCGAACTGATAGGCCGTCTTGCTCCCAATGATGCCGTTCTGCGAAATTTCCTTTATAATGTCAAAACCGACTGCGGCCAACGGAAGGCTTGCGGATGCGTTCTCTCAAAGGACATCGGCGCATATAACACCTGCCCGCACGGCTGCCTCTACTGCTATGCCAATACATCTTCCGCATCGGCATTCGCGAATTATAAGAAATCTATCGCCAATCCACTCACAGACTCAATCCTTTAACATATGAACTACATACCCAGAGGACGAAAATCATCACAGTCATTTGCCACTGTTCTACATAAGGCAAAGGAATGGTTTGCGTTGCTTCCGCCACCCCTATGCCCTCCGTTGGAAACGGTTTTGCTTTTTTAGGAAAAATCACTAACTTTGCCGCATAAGCTTATATGCCTGTTGCTAAATCGCTTATTCTCTTATACAACCACATGGATACCATAAATAACCATGAAAAAATTCAGCAATAAGTCAATAGAGGAACTGGGATATTATGTCTATGCATTGATAGACCCACGCGACGGGCGGATTTTCTATATAGGCAAAGGCTGTGGCAACCGGGTGTTCCAGCATTGTATGGCTGCGATTCAAGAAGAGGAAGACTCTTTGAAACTTAATCTAATCAGGGAGATTATTGCCTCGGGCGAGGAAGTCGGACATTACATACTTCGCCATAAATTATCAGAACATGAGGCATTCCAAATAGAGTCCGTGCTGATAGACTTCCTGACATACGATCGTTTCAATACCTCGCGGGTGCTTACAAACATTGTATGCGGACATCATCAATGGGACGAAGGCATTAAAACCGTCAATGAGATTGAAGCGCTGTATAACTGTGAGAAGATTAAGATTAATGCAAGACAACCGATGAAAAGCAATGACAGCTCAAGTTCCCAACAGAGATTTATATTGTTGGTAAGTTTGAACAGGAGCTTTGATGACGCAAAGGCCCATGGAGTCTATCACCGAATAGACATCTACGATAAAACCAGGCGATACTGGGCTATCTCGAAACAACAAGCTCCTAAAATCGACTATGTGTTAGGAGTATATCGCGGCATCGTGCGAGCCGTGTTAAAAGTGGAAGGGTGTGAGTGGGTCACTTGTGACGAAAGCCAGACGACCAAATTCAATAAGGAACGGTGCTGCTTTCATGGCAGATTGGAAAATGATTCGCCTTATCTCAATAAGGATGTGAGCGACTACCCGTTTGGCAGTGGAGGTGCGGTACGTTATATTCCTATCGATACGGGACTGTAACAAGCACGGCTATCCCCGTGCCATACAGATTGTTATGGGCGGTCGGGAAGAGAGGGGGAGGGAAAGCGTACAAGGCTTGATTGCCGGGCGAGATGGGCGGTCAGGAGGATGTAGCCTGGGGTGTGGCACCCTCCGATGGCGAAATCGGAGTCGGTAAGAATCGCGATTCCCGCATGGGCAGGATTGTCTTTCGTGGGCCATTCGAGAACGAAAGCCCGTGTGTCGTATTGTATGAACGAGTGAACTGTTCCGGTCGCTATATGCGCATAGCCGCAGAACCTGTCACCTTCGACTCTCGGCTTATATCTGTAACTCTCCGGGGTGATTTCCCCGAACAGGTTCATCCGTGAAACCGACAGATAGGTCTCGGGCTTGCCGCTCGACAGCTTAGGCGCCAGTTCGAAGGCTGACGGCGCGAGGATATCGTCGTCGAACATGGATGGCTCGAAAACGAAGCGCGCCACGCGTTCTTCGTTGTTGACAAGCGGTCTGTCCTTCCCTCTGAAATCCATTGTTCAGAACCGCGCTGATAGTTCTTTCAAAAGCCCGGCTGCCTCTTTGGCGTTGAAAGGCTTAGGGTCGTGGCTCAACACCTCTTGCCCGACCATAATGGCATAGGAAAAAGCATCGTTGCCGATGCTGATTGACCCGACGGCGTTTCCTTTGGCGGTAAGCATCAATGTGCCGTTTGTGCTGGCGAACAGGCTCCATTTTTCAAGCGATTCGGCCGAAGCGAGGTCAAGCAGGTCCCGCATATTACGCACAGACGCCGATTCCATTGCCACGGCGCCGTAGTGGTCCCAGTCATCCCGCAACCCGGCGAGGGCGGCGAGCCTCTTGCGGAGCGTGCCCTTTATCCGGATATATCGGGCCAGTTCCTTATACAGGATGATTTTCTCCGGGTTCTTTTCGTCGCTGGCGGGAAGGTAGCAGATTTCGTAGTTTTCTGACTTGTCGGTATCTCTCAGCGTTATCGTGAATCCTATTTGAGCGTCTGGACCGGTGACGGCCAGGGAACAGGAACGGCTTCTTCCGGGGATGTCGGGGTCTATTCTGACCGGAGGCTCTAACGAATATTTAAGGCATCCCATATCAGGCCTCCTTATCCATAAGGTTTAGCACTTCGTCGGAAACGGCACCGGTGAAACCGTCAAAAATCGCCTTGTTTAGGAGAACGGCAACCATATCGATATTGTCGGTTGTGACATCCGTGGCCTCGGCTGCGAGGTTCAGTCTGAGTACCAGCGACTTGACTGGAATAGATACTTCGATTGACATATCAATAGCCAGAGTGCCGATGTTTTTAAGCGGGGTGGAGTACTCGTCAGATATGGTGAATGTCGAAAGACCGTCGCCGGGGCGTTCCGTCGGTAGCAGCCGTTTCGCGTATTCCGGCTTGAAAACGACCTGGAGCACGCTTGCTATTTCATTGACAGGGTCTTCGCAATTGAATTGCCAGCGGTTTTGTTTGCGCAAGGTAAGGCGGTCGATTTCAGCGACCCCTTCAACCGTCTCCAGATAACGTTGTATGCGCTGTAATTGTGGAAGCATGGTGCGCTCAAACGATTGATAGCGACCATGCGAGAATTGTGCGACTGCTTTCCCGTTGCCCATCTCGATTTGCACGGCGCCGTTATGCTGACTGGCTGAAATAGTCGCGGCTTCTTCGGGAACCTTGAAATTCTCTGGAGGGGTGCCAAATTCGTTGGAGAGAAACCGCATAAGGGCTTCAGGATGTTCTGACACGGGAACTGCCGGGTGGAAGCCGATGTGGGCTTCTACCTTTTCAAGAAATGTCCGTTTAAATACCTTGTATTCCACAATCGCGAATTTACACGTAAAATTCCGAACCTCCAACCATTTTCAATACTATTCCAACGGCAGAAAGGTTATTTGCGGTCGAAGTCGGCGGGGATTTCGCCCCAGCGGGCGGTATCCCAGCAGAGGATGGGGTTGGTGAAGTTGTGGGTCTGGAGCCAGGCGTCGGCACGGGCGAGCAGTTCGATGATTTTGCCGTTGTTGGGGGTGCGCTGGAGGGTCGTGCGGTTGCGGCGGTTGCGCACCCAGGCGCGGGCGTTGCGCGAATCGCTGTAAACGGGGGTCGTGCCGTCCCCTTTTTTGAACAGGAAAGCGAGGGCATGGACGAGCGCGAGGTATTCCGCGACGTTGTTCGTCCCGTCGGGCACGGGGCCGAAATGGAAAATCTCCTTTCCGGTCGCGACTTCAACCCCGCGGTACTCCATCGGGCCGGGGTTGCGCGAGCAAGCGCCGTCGACAGCGATTGCCGAGAGGTTAATCTCAGGGATTAGCGCATAGTCGCCGGGAGTGGCGCGGCGGTGGTCGGCGATAGCCCGTATCAGCGACTCCTCTTCCTCTCCGTCGCCTCGGAAAGCGATTGTGGCAGCCGTCTGGCTGTCAAACGATTTGTATTTCGCGCCGGGAAACATCGCGACCTGCTCCTGGCAGTCGTCCCAGTTATCGTATATGCCTGGGACGCGGCCCACCCACACGACGTAGAATTTTCTCTTGTTTCCGGCCATAATCAGCTTAAAGACAGGAGCAGACGAATATCGTAATGGCGCACTCCGGCAATTCTGGCGACGCGGGGATTGACAGCTTTTCCGAGGAATGTCAGCGCCGCGTCCTGGAGACCGGGAGTAAGCTGTATCGCCGAAGAGGCTCCCTCGCATCCGGCAATATCGTCGAGCATTGTTATGAACGTGTCGCTGAGAGCCATCGCCGCGGTGCGCGGCACGGCGCTCCCGGCGTTGCAGTAGCAGAGATGACAGGAAGAGGGGTCGCCGGGACGATAGTCTGGCGACTCCGGCGCCGCGTTCTCCCCAAGGTCCCGGAGCGGCATGGTCGGGAAAGCTCTACCCGGCTCGCTCGAGAGGTCGAACACGAGCACCCCCCGCTTGAGAAGCGTTTCTCCCGACGCTTCAACGACGACAGGGCAGTCGAGGTCGGTGGAAATAACGACATCCGCCGTGCGAAGAGCGTTTTCGAGCGCCCTGGGATGGATACTCGACCCTATCACACCCCCTCCGATCTGACGCAGGGAGGCCCGGAGCCTGTAAACGTCGCTGTCGAACATCCTTACCATCGCCCCGAGCCCGAGCGCTGAACGGGCAGCCGCGCTCGCGGCGAGGTCTGATCCGAGAATGACTACCTCGCAGGGGGATACTCCGGCGACACCTCCCATCAGAATCCCCTTCCCCCGCTCCGAGTCGGCCATCATGCCGGAAGCGATTGTTACCGCGGCGCGGCCCGAGACTTCAGCCATCACGTCGGCGAAAGGCCGGTGGCCGTACCCGTCGACAATAAGGTCGATAGCTATATTGATCACGCGGCGCTCCAACAGGCGACGCACGACCTCCTGCCCCTCGCGACGCCCGAAGTTGGCGAGCGTAAGCAGCAGCGCGCCCTTGCGGAGCTGCCCTATATCGGGTACGGAAAGGGGCGCGAGATGTATCACGATATCAGCCTGGAGGGTCTCGCGGCGCGTCACGAACCTCACTCCTCCCTTTGAGTACGCCCCGTCGGGATAGTGGATCGACTCGGCGGCTCCGGGTTCCATCAGCAGGCAGAAACCGCGTTCGGTCAGGTTACGGGCCGCCTCGGGTGTCAGCGGGAAACGACGCTCGGAACGCGTCATGCACTTCGGCAACCCTATTGTCAGCCTGCGGCGGCAGGTCGCGGCCTCCAGGGGGGATGGGAGCGGCGTCAGTTCCACTCTGTTGTCTATCATGATTGGCTCTTAAATCTAAGTTGTTTCAGCTTTTATTCGTGATTTCTGCCGGACATCCCGCAGATAGCCGGAAACCAGGCGCGCGAAAGCCTCGCACGAGGCGCTCACCTCCTCTTCCGATTCGAGCAGGTCTGAGGGAAATTCGAGCGTCGCTTGGCCGTAGAACGGCTCGCGGCGAAGCTGTTCCGTACGGACAAATTCCGCAAGGGCAGCGGGGTCCATGCCGTTGAGCAGCGGGCGTTGCGCCTGGGCCTCGAGCAGACGGCGCAGCAGGACCTCGTCGGAAGCCCGGAGCAGAACCGTCAGGCCGGTGCTGTTCATCAGCTCCATATTGCCGGGCTGGCATGGAGTACCGCCCCCGCATCCGACAATCAGCCCTCGCTCGCCGGCAAAACGGCGCAGGGCCTCCCTCTCAAGCTCCCGGAAACAGCTTTCCCCGCGGCTGGAGAAAATCTCCCTGACGGACATTCCGGCGGAGCGCTCAACCTCTTCGTCGAGGTCAACGTAGCAAGCTCCGTCGAATCGGGCGGCCAATGCCCGCCCCAACGTGGTTTTACCCGATCCCATGAACCCCATAAGGTACACGGGACCGGGACACGCGGCGAGAAAAACCTCAGAGGTATTGCCCTGAGAGGTCACTTCTTGTCGCCCTGCTGTTTCAGCAGGTCGCGGATTTCAGTCAGAAGCACTTCCTCCTTCGAGGGGGCCGGAGCAGGGGCGGGAGCTTCCTCCTCCTTCTTCTTAAACTTCATAATGACGCGGAGCGCCACGAAGATACTGAACGCGATAATCAGGAAGTCGACGATATTCTGGATGAAGATGCCGTAATTAATCGACACTTCCTCGATCGCAGCCTGGGTTTCCGTCGCGGCCTGCCCCTGCGTGATTACATATTTGAGGTTCTTGTAGCCGTCGCCGCCGGTCACGATTGACATTACGGGCATGATGATGTCGTTAACAAGCGAGCTTACGATTTTGCCGAAAGCGCCGCCGATGATAACACCGACCGCCATGTCAATCACGTTGCCCTTCATGGCAAACTGCTTGAACTCGTTGAGGAATTTTTTCATAATGATGTTAATTCGTGTTGCTAATCGCAAAGTTAATAAAATTCGCTCTATTTATTGGAACTTGGCCGGATTTTTGCGAAATTTGCGCTAACGGGAGCCTTCCGCCTCCCTTCCGAAAACCGCGACCTAAAATGCTCCAGATTCATAAAGCATCCGCCGGCTCAGGCAAGACTTTCACCCTTACCCGCGAATATATAAAGCTACTTCTCGGCCGAAAAGTTCATTTGAAGAACGGCGAGACGCGCCACGCGCTGCGCCACTCCGTAAACTACGGCTTCGGGAAGCCCAAGGCGCAAGGCTCGATTCTCGCCGTTACCTTCACCAACAAGGCTACCGAGGAGATGACCTCCCGAATCATCAAGGAACTGGGAGCGCTGGCCGACAACGACCCCGCCGCGCCAAGCCCGTACAAGGAGTATTTCTGCCGCCTGTTCCGGACGGACGGCGACACCCTGGCGCGCCATTCGCGCCGGGCGCTGAACGACCTGCTGTTCAATTTTTCGACTTTCAACGTCAGCACCCTCGACTCGTTCTTCCAGAACGTGCTCCGCACTTTCGCCCGCGAGCTCGACCTTTCGGGTAACTTCAACCTCGAAATCAACGACTCTTATCCGGTGAAAGTGGCCGTAGCGAATATGCTCGAGTCAGTTAACACCCCGGTCATGCGGTCGCAGGGGATGTCAGACGAGGAATACGAGCAGGCGCGCCGCCGTCACCGCTTCCTATCCTTCTGGCTTGAGAAATACCTTAACGTGCTTAACGAGAAGGGGAAAAGCATCCTTCTCTTCGCACGCTCGTCAAGTTCCCACCGCGATCTGGTAAAGACTATCGGGAATCTCCTGGGAGAATCATACCGCCTGCATAGGGACAAAATCGACGGATACCTCGCCGACACGTCGCGCATCGAGCGGTTCCAGGCCGAATTGTCCCGCGTGCGCGGCGAACTGGCCGAAAAGGCCAGGACAGCCGCTTCCATGCTCCTTTCAATAGTGGATGCCGGGAACCTTAACACCCATGTCGCCAAGGTAATGACCGGGATGGCGGAAAAGCCATACATTCCAAGTTCATATACCTCGGTCGTCAAAGCGGCTGATGCCGAAGGGGCTGTCAAGGAGAGATACAAAGCCGGATTCTGCAAACAGGTCACCCCGACCATCGACGCGGCGCTCGACTCCGCGCTGCGGGCCGTTCTGTCGTATATCGAAAATGTCCCGCTATACGAGTTCCTGAGCCGTAACATATATATCCTCGGGCTTTTCAGCGGTGTAAGCGAGCAGCTTGAACGCTACTGCGAGGAGAACTACACGTTCATCCTCTCCGATACCAACGACTTCCTGCGCGACCTGATTCGGGAAGAGGACGCGCCTTTCATTTACGAACGGCTCGGCACGCGCCTGGAACATTATCTGATCGACGAGTTCCAGGACACGTCGGAAATGCAGTGGGCCAACATGAAGCCCCTTGTCTTTGAAAGCCTCTCGCGCGACGAGGACAACCTTATAATAGGCGACGAGAAGCAGTCAATCTACCGTTTCCGCAACTCTTCGCCCGATATTCTCGGCTACGGGGTGCAGCAGGCCGTAGTGCCGCGCTTCGGAGAAGAGGCGGTCGATGTCAGGGGAGAGAAAATCGAGGAGAACACAAACTGGCGCAGCGCGCCGGCGGTGGTGACCTTCAACAACTCGCTGTTCGGCCCCCTGGCGGCACTCCTTGACGCGAGGGTGGCGCCGGAGGTCAGGCCATACCTCAGCCTCGCAGCGAAATCATATTCCGGGCTTGTGCAGTCGGTATCCCCGAAAAACATCCGGGAGCCGGGAATGGTCAGAATGTACTTCGCGCCGCTCGCCCCGTCGAAAAAGGACGCGGAACTGCTGTCCGCAGAGGAGAGCGCCGGGGTTCCGACACCCCGAGACCCGGAATGGGTGCTCGACAAACTATGCTCGGAAATCGAACGCGAGCTGGCTTCCGGCTTCAAGCCGAGCGATATCGCCGTGCTCGTGCGGTCGAAAGCCTACGGCAAGAAGGTAATCATGCGGCTGCTGAAACGAATGGACGAGCCGGACTGGAATTTCGGAAGGATTCCCGTGGTGTCGGCCGACGCCCTGCGCGTCGACTCCTCGCTGGCGGTGCAGCTCATTATCGGCGTGCTGCGACTCGCGATCACCCCCGAATATGTCCTTGACGATAGTTCGAGAGACAAGGACGGCCAGCCCCGGCGCGTACGCAACGCCGCCTACCGCCGGGCGAGAATGATCCATCGTTACAACCTCTGCCTTTTCGATGAAGTGCCTATCACCGACGAGAAGGGAAACCCTGTCTACGGAGAGGACGGCAAGCCGCTGACGCGCCGCCTGACGAACTCCGAAGCGCTGGAGAAAGCCGTCAACGCGACCTCGGACCTCGCTCCCGGCCAGGAACCCGACCCGGTACAGGCGGCAATCGACGCCCAGGCTCTCCAGATGAAGATTATGGACTGCCCGAGCATCGACGCGCTCGTCGAACGGATAATACGCGTCATGCTTCCGTCGGATTGCCGACGCGAGGAACTTCCGTATCTTTCCGCATTTATGGACCTCGTACTTGATTTCCAGGAATCGGGGACTACGTCAATCCAGGAATTTCTGCAATGGTGGGACGGAGCGGGAAAATACACCACCCTCGACTCCCCTTCCGACCTGGAGGCCATAACCGTCACGACAATCCACAAATCCAAAGGTCTCGAATACGGCTGTGTCCATGTGCCCTTCTGCTGGGAAAAGATTGTGAAATACGACGGTCACGACTGGTACACCCTCTCCCCCGAATATCTTCCGGGCATAGATCCGGAAATAATCCCTCCGTATATCCCCGTCGCGAACCAGTCGGTACAGAAGCTCGAGGCCTTCTCCAAAGAAATCTCGCGCTATGCCCACGAACAGCGCGTCGACGCGCTTAACGTCACTTATGTGGCCTTCACGCGCGCACGCTGCGAGCTGTGCGTCTATTCAGACCCCAACGTCGAATCCGAGCGAATAGGGGCCGCCCTCCGAGAGGCCATAGATATGTGTACCGACGAATATAACAGCTCCGCTGCCGTATCTGAAGAGAACAGGAACTGGCTCATTACCCTTGCCGACAAGATTACAAGGCATCCCGACGGATTTGAAATGTTGCAGGTTGGGGAACCTGTAATCAGAACCAGGGAAGATAAGAAAGAGCAAGTTGCTGAAGTGCCATATTCCAAAGTCCGCGAGGACTGTCTGAGGTTTATCGAAGAGGGATACACAGTCTACGACCGCCAGGAGTTCACCATCACCTCCGACTTCGACGAGTTTGCAGGATTTGATTTCGAGCAGGAACGCCATAGAGGCATATTTCTGCACAGCGTTCTGAGCAGGGTGCGCCACGCATCCGACCTCACTCACGCGCTCGACCGCGCGGCGCATCGCTACGGCCTTACAGAAAAGCAAAAAGCCATTTCAAAAGAAATCCTCTCCAACGCTCTCGCCGACCCGCGGGTCACCCCCTGGTTCGAAGGATACACCCGCGTCATTAACGAACGCCCACTGACGACACCCCAATCCATCCGCCGCCCCGACCGCATCGTATGGCTCGCCGACGGCACCATCGCCGTAATCGATTACAAATTCGGCACAAGCGAGCGCCCCGCCTATTTCGAGCAGGTCCGCGACTACGCCTCGTTCCTCTCCACCACCCTCGGAAAGCCGGTCAAAGGCTACCTCTGGTTCCCGCTTACCTCCCGCATCATCCCCGTCTGCTGACCTCTTAAATCCCCCGTTAGTTCCCCGCTCCCTACCGTGGCGAGGCGTCAGCCGAGCTTCGCGCGCGGCCCCCTCGGCCTTCGCATCTCCGCGCCGGGCTTCTACTGAAAGGCACAAAAAGAAAGGCCCCCGGATGTCCTGACGGACGTCCGGGGGCCGGAAGGTGGCGGC
>CAJUFH010000038.1 GCA_910585755.1 uncultured Muribaculaceae bacterium
GACGGAGGAGCGGCGCGGGAGAACAGGAGCGAGCGGCGCGGGAGAAAGGGGGCGGGGGAGGGGAGAAAGGGGGCGGGGCGCCTCTGATTAACTAATTTTAACACATAAAAACGGAGGGGTTTATGCGTTTTGAATATTTATGCGTTTTGATTCAGTTGTAAGTTGTTGGTTCTCAGCGGGAATTGGCAATATGCTTTTAAAATATGTTTTGCAACATGAAGAAAATTTAGGCAAAAGTCGAGCAAAATTTCTTTTGAAATGTTTATTTTTTTGACATTTTGTGTTAACTTTGCACAATGCGGTGGCAATTAGACGTGTCAATCTGCTCGGTTCGCGGAGGCGTTTCGGCGGTTGTGTAAGCGGTTGCCAACCGTAACGATGAAGAGATTCTGTTTTCAGGCTTCTAAAAGTTCGTTTTTTTAAGCGTCGTTCCTATCCCGCGACGATGCTTTAAACAAGACTTTCGCTCAAACTATTTCTATCGCGCCGGACGGCGCCGACTTCTGAATTTATAAGTTTAACAAATAAAAGTGTATGAAAAAGCTGTTTCTATTACTGACGGCTGTGCTGCTGGCAGCGGTTACGATGACTGCCCAGACACGCACCATCACCGGCACGGTTGTTTCCGCCGCTGATGACGAGCCTATCGTGGGAGCTACAGTGCACCCTGTGGGGGGCGGTCAGGGTACTGCCACCGACATCGACGGTCAGTTCTCGCTGACCATCCCCGCAAATGTCACCCAGCTCCAGGTTACCTACGTGGGCATGACCCCGCAGACCGTCAAGGCGGTCAACGGCGTCAAGATCGCGCTCACCGAGAACGCCACCGCCCTTGACGAGGTGATGGTCGTAGCCTACGGTACCGCTAAAAAGTCAGCATATACGGGTTCAGCCTCCGTTATCAAGGCCGACCAGATTGAGGGTCGCCAGGTAACCGACGCTGTCTCCGCCCTCGCGGGCGCCGTTTCCGGCGTGCAGGTGCTGACCACCAACGGCCAGCCGGGTACCGCTCCCTCGGTACGTATCCGCGGTATCGGCTCGATCAACGGCTCGTCCACTCCTCTGTATGTTGTTGACGGCATGCCTTTCGACGGCGACATCGCGACCCTCAACACTATGGATATCGAGTCGATGACCGTCCTGAAGGACGCGGCCGCCGCTGCCCTTTACGGCGCGCGCGGCGCCAACGGTGTGATCCTTATCACCACCAAGAAGGGTGGCGAGGGTGACGCCGTGATTACCTTCGACGCCCGATGGGGTTCCAACTCCCGCCAGGTCAAGGGCTATGACGTGATCGACAACCCCTACCAGTACACCGAAATGGCTTACCAGGCACTCCGCAACGGATACGCCTGGGGACAGGGCATGGATGCCCAGGCCGCGCATATCGCCGCCAACCAGGCCCTCTACACCGCTTTCGGCGCGGGTTACCAGATCTGGAACGTACCCGCCGGACAGCAGATTGTCGGCACCAACGGCAAGCTGAACCCCAACGCGAAGCTCGGCAACGTGATCACCACCCGCGACGCCGACGGCAACATCATCTCGCAGAACCTCGTGAAGCCCGACAGTTGGTATGACAACACGTTCGTACACGGCCTGCGCCAGGAGTACAACCTCTCTGTCCGCGGCGGCACGGAGCGCTTCCGCTACTACGCGTCAGTCGGCTACCTCGGCGACGAAGGTATCATCGACAACTCGAACTACAACCGCCTGTCGTCCCGCGTGACCGCCGAATACCAGGCGAAGAAGTGGCTGAAGCTCAACGCCTCGCTCGCGTTCAACCACGTTGACATGAAGGCCCCGACAGGCCAGGACTCCGGCACACAGAACGTGTCGAACGCCTTCTTCATCGTCGACAACATGGGTCCGGTTTACCCGATGTTCATCCGCGACGGAAAGGGCAACATCCTTCAGGACAAGGCTACCGGCAACCCCATCTACGACTACGGCGACAACAACACCTACTTCCCCGGAGCCAACCGTAACTTCATGTCCGGCTCCAACCCCGCCTCCGGTTTCGTTTACGACACCAACGAGACAATCATGGACGTGCTCGACGCGAAGTGGGGCGCTACCATCACCCCGATCGAGAACCTGAACATCACGGGCAACGTCGGCTACTTCCTCGACAACACCCGCGAGCATATGATTATGTCGCCCCTCTACGGCTCCGTCAAGTCAAACGGCGGTCGCGCCTCTCAGGAGTTCCGCCGTCTTAGCGGCCTCAACCTCCAGTTCCTCGGAACATACCGCCGCACCTTCGCCGACGTTCACCACGGCGACATCATGCTCGGTTACGAAACCTACGAACAGAACTCCGAATCGGTTTCCGCAATCGGCTACCATCTCTACGACCCCTATAACTGGGCTGTCAACAATACCCTCAACGACGAGAACCGCAAGGGTTCGGGCGGCGCCAGCGGCTATTCGACCCGCGGCTTCTTCGGCCGACTGAACTACGACTACGATTCGCGCTACTTCGCGAGCGTGTCCTACCGCCGCGACGCCTCCTCCCACTTCCATCCCGACCACCGCTGGGGCGACTTCTTCTCCGTCTCCGCCGCCTGGGATGCCGCCAAGGAGAAATTCATGCAGCCCGCCGCAACGTGGCTCGACCTCCTGAAGGTGAAGTTCTCGTTCGGCCAGCAGGGTAACGACAACCTCTACCCCGGTATGGCATACGGCTACTACTACACCGACATCTATGCTATCCAGGGCTCGCAGGCCTGGTCTGACGGCAACATGATTCAGAAAGGTAACCCCGACCTGACCTGGGAGACCTCCAACGCCTGGAACGCCGGTATCGACTTCAGCTTCTGGCAGGGCAAGCTCTCGGGTACCGTCGAGTACTTCCTCCGCGAGACCAAGGACATGCTTTACATGAAGCCGGTCGCTCCCTCCAACGGTTACACCGAGGTCCCGATGAACGTAGGCTCGATGCGCAACTCCGGTCTCGAGTTCGAGCTGAACTACCGCCCGATCAACACCAAGAACATCACTTGGGACATCAACCTCAACGGTACCTTCCTCAAGAACAAGATTATCAAGCTGCATCCCGACCTGGGGGGCCAGATGATTGCCGGCATCCGCATCCTCAAGGAGGGTTCGTCGCTCTACAACTATTACATGGTTGACTACGCCGGCGTGAATCCCGACAACGGCGCCGCCCTCTTCTGGGCTCGCGAGACTGTCGGCACCGATGCCAACGGCGACCCCATCTACGGCAAGGAGTACAAGACCGAGAACTACGACCTGGCGGCCGACACCAACCTCAAGGAGACCGGCAACCTGCTTCCGACCTTCTACGGCGGCTTCGGCACCACCCTCCAGGCCTACGGCGTTGACTTCTCCGTTGCCTTCAGCTTCCAGCTCGGCGGCCGCACCTACGACGAGGCTTACGGCGGTTACATCTACGGCGGCGAGAGCGACGTGCTCGGCCACGCCTGGCACAAGGACATGCTCAACGCCTGGACTCCCGAGAACCGTAACACCGACATCCCGGCCCTCAACTCGATGGAGAAATATAACCTCGGCGGTCAGAACACCACTTTCAACCTGATTTCGTCGAACTACCTGTCGCTCAACAATATCACTCTCGGCTACACCTTCCCCTCGAAGTGGACCAAGAAAATCGGTATCGAGAGCATCCGCGTCTACGGCGCGGCCGACAACGTGGCTCTCTGGAGCGCCCGCAAGGGTCTTGACCCCCGTATGGGATTCACCTCCTCCGGTTCCGGCGACTACTCGATCATCCGCAGTATCTCCGGCGGTCTCAAGGTTGTGTTCTAATCCGGTCTGTTTAATCTGAAACCCCAAAGAAACAATGAAAAAGTCTAATATATATCTGTCCTGCGCCCTGGCGCTCTCAGGCTTCGCCTTCACCGGGTGTCTCGACCTGGACCAGGAGCCCAAGAGCAACATCGTGACCGAGGATCAGAAACAGGAGGTGATCAAGGGCGACCCCTCGATGGCTGCCGCCAGCGTCGCCACCATCCCCTCGATGGTTACCGCCTATGTCAACAACTGGAGCGTCCATATCGACTACGGCTATCCTTCGATCATGATTTCGACCGACACCCGCGGCATGGACATGCCCTCGGCGCTCGGTAACTACCAGCAGTACCAGCCGGCGCTCGAAATGAGCGACTTCAACGGCCGTTACTACCTGAACCTGGAGTTCTGGTACACGTTCTACAACCTGATCCGCTCGGCCAATGCCGTGCTGGCCAACGTGCAGCCCACGGAGCCGCTGACCAAGTATTTCTGCGGGCAGGCCCTCGCGTTCCGCTCCTGGGCTTACCTGAATCTCGCGCAGATGTACCAGTTCACCTACGCCAAGAACCCCAACGCGCCGACTGTCCCCATCGTTACTGAGAAGAACATGGAGGAAGCCGCATCCGCCGGCTGCCCCCGCGCTACCGCAGAGCAGCTTTACAGCCAGATTATAACGGACCTTACCTCGGCGATCCAGTACCTCACGGAGGCTGACGAGGAGGGCTACAACCGCGAATCGCAGGCCGAGCCGGCAATCGTGAAGACTTTCGTCAACGTCGCTGTCTGCTACGGTCTCCGCGCCCGCGCCAACCTCTACAAGGGTTTAAGCAACGAGGATTATCAGAACGCCGCGAGTGACGCCGCCGAGGCTATCCGCCTGGCAGAGGCTGCCGGAGCTGTTCCTTACAGCCGCGCCGACCTCGCCGCTCCCCAGTTCTACAATATCGCCGACAACTCTTGGCTGTGGGGCATGTACTCCGATCCCTCGCAGAGCCAGTTCCGCGGCGTTGTTAACTTCGCTTCCTTCATGACCGGCTGGACCGTCAACGGCTATGCCGCCGCCGGTTTCTACCGCTGCTGCAACAAGGCGCTGTACGATAAAATCCCCGCGACCGACGTCCGCAAGGGGTGGTGGCTTGACGGCGACGCCAAGGCTCCTTCAGCGCTCCCCTCGCAGTATGTCAACTACATCAACAACGCCGAGGCTAACGGTATGGCTCCCTTCCAGCCTTACGCCCAGCTTAAATACGGCGCTGTCGACGGCGACCCCTCGACCAACTCGGGCGCGATCGACATGCCCCTTATGCGTATCGAGGAGCTGAAGCTCATCGAGGCCGAGGCTCTCGGCCACGCCAACCCCTCGGAAGGCGCCGCCAAGCTGCAGTCGCTGATCAAAACCTACCGCGACAACGAGTACGTATGCAACGCTAACTCCTGGGAGGCCCTCCGCGACGAAGTATGGTTCCAGCGCCGCGTCGAGCTGTGGGGCGAAGGTTTCTCCTACTACGACATGATGCGCTTCCAGAAGCCTCTCGACCGTCGCGGAGGTGGATACAACTCCGCGGTAGTGTTCAATATCGAGCCTACCAACACGGTGCTCCTTTATGACATCCCGCAGTCGGAGGTTCAGCGCAACCCGCAGATCGGTACGAACACCAACGGCTCCGTAATCCCGTCGCCTGTCGCTGACGAGGGCACACCCTCCTGGGCGAACTGATATTCCATAACGTAATTTTTTAGAATAACGAATATGAAATTCAACAAGTTATATATGGCCTTCGGTGTCGCCGCCCTGGCTCTCGCTTCCTGCAGCGACGACGAGGACTACACCCCCGCTCCCGCGGTGGTCACTCCCCCGGCCTACTTCAACATCTCCGACAGCAAGGATGTCGACCTGGAGAAGAACTCAACCGAGTTCAGCCTCCCCATCTACCGCGCCGAGGCCGGAGGGGCTTACAGCCCCGAACTAGCGATTGAAATCGTAAGCGGCGACGGCACCTCCAGCGCTACTGCTCCATTTACCGCGCTGAACAGCGACACTGACCCTATCTTTGCCGAGGGCGCGACTGCCGGCGCGATCAAGTACGCTGTCGACATGTCGCAGATTACCCCGCTCAACGACTATAAGTTCCTGATCAAGGCGCAGGGAGAGAGCACACCCTACTTCATCACCTCTACCGAGTACGTGGTATGCTATGTGCCCTGGGTTGACATGTCGGACGCTTCGACCGGCGCTCTGCCTACCTTGACGGACAACTCCCTGTGGCAGTGTCTCCAGGGCGGTCTCGAAATGACGCTCGAAGTGGTAGTAGAAAAGCATCCCGAGAAGGGGCTCTTCCGCGTCACCCACCCCTACCTGAACGCCCCCGGCGCTATCAATCAGGCCACAGGCGAGAATTTCGCGGAGTATTATCTCGATCCCAACGAGCCGAACTATCTGTATCTCAACACGGAGAACCCCAACGCCGTGTTCTTCTGCGACAGCAAGGGCTCTATCATCAAGGAATACGAAATCGGTGTCCGCGGTATCTTTAATGAGAACTGGATCGGCTACGGAAACTTCCTGCTGCTGAACATGTACTGGTATTATCTGAACAACGAGTGGTACATGGTTAGCGAGGACAAGGGCATCTCCCCCGAAAGCGGCGAGTTCAACAAGTGCATCGGCCAGCTTAAGGACGGCAACATTGCTTTCGGTGACGGCGGAGTCTGGTTCGGCTTCACCAAGGACAAGGAAGCAGTCTGGGACGGCAAGGGCTGGGTGCTCAAGCTCCCCGGAGCCGCGCAGCTCGGCTGGGCATCTCTCGGCGAAGGCTCCATCTCCGACGGCTTCATTTACCAGTTCTGGAGTGAGCCTATTCCTACGTGGAATGTCGCTATGATGGAAAGCGAGTCTACCCCCGGCGTCTTCCGTCTGCAGAACCCCTACCGCTCGGGTAACTTCCCCGACGCCGACAGCTCTACCGACGCTCCCGGCGATGGTCCCTGGAATATCGTAATCGACTGCTCCGACCCGAACTTCGTAATCATCGAGCCGCAGGGTACCGGCTTCCTCGTAGGTACCGAGCAGTACATCGCCAACGCCGCAGGTTACTACACCACGGTCGACGACGCCACCAAGAAACTCACCAAGGCGCAGGTAATCGCCAACGGCTGGAACGACACCTACGATGCCGCGACCCGCACGATTACCATCAACCACCCGATGATTTCCGGAGACGGCGGCTCGAACTGGACCAAGGTTTGGGAGGCAATCGCTGGCGGAGCCAACACCAACCCGCAGCCCGCGGTAATCGTGCTCCCCGCCGAGGGGGGCGCCCAGGCCGCACAGGCTAAGGCCTTCAAGGCCGGCAAGATTTCCTTCGCCAAGGCCCGCACCACCACCAAGATCACCCGCCGCTAATCCCGGCCAAATCTGATGTCCGCCCCAAGCGGCATCATCCCCCATATCGGCCGCGCCTCCCCCGAGGCGCGGCCTTTTTTATGGGGAGCGCCCGGAGGGGAGTTCGGTTTTGTCGGACGGGTCCGACGGGTCGGACAGGTCGGACGGCTGCTCCTTCGCTCGGCTTACGCCTCGCGCACCTTCAGGGGACTAAGGGGACGGCGCGGCTGGCGCGGCTGGCTGGGCTGGCGCGGAGAATGCTGTTTCGGGCGTTTTGGGCGGATAAATTATCGGGGGAAATGTTGCGGATTGGCAAACTTTCATTAACTTTGCGATTGGGGTAGCTGTCAGGCGTATTTTAGCTTGATAGGCTCCGCCCGCTTACAGGTCAGACACAAACCTAATTAAAAATATTCAAGGATGAAGAAGCACAATTTCTATGCCGGCCCTTCGATTCTGAGCCAGTACACAATCAAGAACACCGCCGACGCGGTTCTGAATTTCGCCAATACCGGCCTGTCGGTTCTCGAGGTATCGCACCGCTCCAAGGAGTTCCAGGCAGTGATGGACGAGGCGCAGGCTCTTGTCAAGGAGCTGCTCGACGTTCCCGCGGGCTACAGCGTGCTGTTCCTCGGCGGCGGCGCTTCGCTGCAGTTCGCCATGGTGCCTTACAACCTGCTTCGCACCAAAGCCGCGTATCTCGATACCGGCGTGTGGGCCCACAAGGCAATCAAGGAGGCCAAGCTCTTCGGCGAGGTCGACGTTGTCGCTTCTTCGGAAGACCGCAACTATAACTACATCCCCAAGGGTTACAAGGTGCCTGAGGATGTCGATTATTTCCACTACACGACCAACAACACTATCTACGGCACGGAAATCCGCAAGGACCCGGAGACGAAGGCGCGCCTGGTTGCCGACATGTCGTCCGACATTTTCTCCCGCCCGGTTGACGTAGCGAAATATGACCTGATTTACGCCGGGGCGCAGAAGAACCTCGCCCCCGCCGGAGCCACGCTCATCATCGTGCGCGACGAGGTGCTCAACAACCCTCCCCGCCCGATTCCAACGATGCTCAACTACAAGACCCACGTCGATAAGGGCTCGATGTTCAACACTCCTCCCGTGCTCCCGATTTACTCCGCGCTGATGACCCTCCGCTATTACAAGGAGATGGGTGGCGTAGCGGAGCTGGAGAAGCTCGACCTCGCGAAGGCCGCGAAGCTCTACGAGGCTATCGACGGCAGCAAGGTGTTCCAGGCTACCGTTCCTGACCACGCCGACCGCTCGATCATGAACGTATGCTTCGTGATGAAGCCCGAATATGCCGAGCTGGAGAAGCAGTTCATGGAACTCGCCACCTCGAAGGGAATCGTAGGCATCAAGGGGCACCGCTCTGTCGGCGGCTTCCGCGCGTCGCTCTACAACGCCCTCCCGATGGAGTCGGTCGACGTCCTCGTGGCCGCGATGAAGGAATTTGAAAACAAAATCTAACCGAGGGAGGATACAGCAATGAAAGTGCTTGTCGCTACTGAGAAACCGTTTGCCGCCGTGGCGGTCGACGGCATCCGCGAAGTTGTAGAAGGCGCCGGCTACGAGCTCGCCCTTCTCGAGAAATACGCGTCGAAGGCCGACCTATTGGCGGCTGTGGCCGACGCCGACGCTCTGATAATCCGTTCCGACAAGGTCGACAGGGAGGTGCTCGACGCGGCCGGTAAGCTGAAAATCGTAGTGCGCGCCGGCGCGGGGTACGACAATGTCGACCTGGCGGCAGCCACGGCTCACGGCGTTGTCGTCGAGAACACCCCCGGGCAGAACTCCAACGCCGTAGCAGAGCTTGTATTCGGCATGACGGTGATGGCGGTCCGCAACATGTACAACGGTACCTCCGGCTCCGAGCTTAAGGGGAAGACCCTCGGCATCCACGCTTTCGGCCAGGTCGGGCGCAACGTGGCCCGTATCGCGAAAGGGTTCGGCATGGAGGTCAGCGCCCTTGATCCCTACTGCCCCGACGCGGCGATGGAGGAGGCGGGCGTCAAGCCGGTACATTCCGTCGAGGAGCTTTACAAGGGGAACAAGTTCGTGTCGCTCCATATCCCGGCGACTGCCGAAACCCGCGGCTCCGTGGGCTACGACCTGATTACCCTTATGCCGAAGAACGGCGTGCTGATCAATACCGCCCGCAAGGAGGTAATTGACGAGGAGGGGCTGCGCCGCGCCCTGGCCGACCGTCCCGACCTGAAGTATGTCGCCGACGTGAAGCCCGATAACGCGGAAACCCTCGCCGCCGAGTTCGGCGAGAGGGTGTTCTTTACTCCTAAAAAGATGGGGGCGCAGACCTCCGAGGCCAATATCAACGCCGGAATCGCGGCCGCCCGCCAGGTGGTTGCCTTCCTGAAGGACGGCGTCGACCGCTTCCGCGTCAACTGAGCTGCTCGAGTTCCTGACCGGCCAGTTCCCAGAGGCTCATCGCGGTCTCCAGGTCGCGGTTGCGCTTCTGGTGTAGCGTGAAGATTTCGGGGTCGGAGGTGTCTCCGGCAGCGATACGCGCTTCGATTTCGGCAATTTCAGCCTCGATTTTGGCGATTTCGGCCTCCGCTTCCTCGACTTTCTTCCGCGCCCGGCGTACCATTTTCTCGCGCTCGCGCTGTTCCGCGTAACTTAACCGCGGTTTCTGCTCCCCGGCAGAAGCCGCGGATTCTTTTTCCGCGGTCGGGGCGGCAGCGGCCTGGGGCTTAGCGGCAGGGGCTTTCGCGGCGGTTTCCGCGGGGGACTGGCGCAGGGTAGGCTGCTTGCGCTCCAGCTCGTTGAGCGAGGCGAGTTTCTTCTTTTCGAGGAACTCGTAGATTCCGCCGAGACATTCGCGCACCTTTCCGCCCCCGAACTCGTAGACCTTCTCCACAAGGCCGTCGAGGAACTCGCGGTCGTGGCTGACGACGATTACCGTCCCGTTGAACTCCTTGATGGCCTGTTTCAGTATGTCCTTGGTCTTCATGTCGAGATGGTTGGTAGGCTCGTCGAGAATCAGGAGGTTGACCGGCTCGAGAAGGAGGCGAATCATCGCCAGGCGCGTTTTCTCTCCGCCGGAGAGCACTTTCACTTTCTTGTCGGAGGCTTCGCCGCCGAACATGAAGGCGCCGAGAATGTCGCGGATTTTGGTGCGGATGTCCCCGACGGCGACGCGGTCGATGGTGTCGAAAACCGTCAGCGACTCGTCCATAAGCTGCGCCTGGTTCTGGGCGAAGTAGCCGATTTTGACGTTATGGCCGATTTTGAGGGTCCCGGTAAAGGGTATTTCCCCCATGATGCACTTGACGAGGGTCGATTTACCCTCGCCGTTCTTGCCGACGAAGGCTACCTTCTCGCCGCGTTTGATGGTGAAGGTCGCGTGGTCGAAGACCTGGTGGTCGCCGTATGCCTTTCCGAGGTCGTCGGCGATTACGGGGTAGTCGCCCGAGCGGGGGGCGGGAGGGAATTTGAGGTTCAGGCGCGAGGTGTCGACCTCGTCGACCTCGATGCGCTCGATTTTCGCGAGCTGCTTCATGCGGCTCTGCACCTGTACGGCCTTCGTCGCCTTGTAGCGGAAGCGCTCGATGAAGGCTTCCGTGTCGGCGATTTCTTTCTGCTGGTTCTGGTAGGCGCGCATCTGCTGCTCGACGCGCTCCCGGCGCAGCTCAACGAACTTGGAGTAGTTGACGGCGTAGTCGTAGATTTTTCCGCAGGAAATCTCGATTGTGCGGTTGGTGACGTTGTCGATGAAGGCGCGGTCGTGGCTGACGAGCACTACGGCGTTGGCCTTTGTCGCCAGGAACTGCTCGAGCCATTGGATTGACTCGATGTCGAGGTGGTTGGTCGGCTCGTCGAGGAGGAGTACGTCGGGCTTGCGCAGAAGCAGCTTGGCGAGCTCGAGACGCATGCGCCAGCCGCCGGAGAACTCGGCGGTGAGGCGCGAGAAGTCGCTGCGGAGGAATCCGAGGCCGAGGAGCGTCTTCTCCATCTCGGCCTCGCAGTTCTCGCTCTGCTCCATCGCCAGGCGCTCGCTGAGAGCGGTCATCTCGTCGATCAGGCGGTGGTATTCGGGGGATTCGTAGTCGTCGCGGTCGGCGAGCTGGGCGGTCATCGCGTCGAGGCGCTTCTGCATCTCGGCGAGGTGGGAGAAGGCCTTGCGGACCTCCTCGGCGACGGTTACGGTGTCCTCCAGCTTCATCTGCTGGGGGAGGTAGCCGATTGTTATGTCGGAGGGGACGGCGACCGTGCCGGAGGTCGGGGTCTGCAGCCCGGCGATGATTTTCAGCATCGTGGACTTCCCGGCTCCGTTCTTGCCGACGAGGGCGATTCGGTCGCGCTTGTTTATAACGTAGTTGATGTTGTCGAACAGCGATTTGGCGCTGAACTCGACAGAAAGGTTCTGTATCGAGATCATGGATTGGTCTATTATGGGGGCCGCGGCGGGGAAGCCGCTCGCCTTCGGCTCGCTCCACCCGACAGTCTGCGGGGGATGGGAGAGATGGGAGAGATGGGATTTTTCGCGGTCAGCGGCGGTAATGGTGGATTACCAGGCGGCGCGACTCGGTTATTACGATGTCGACGGGGATGTCGTGGGGCTCGGCGTCGATGTCGTCCCCTTCGATGAACTGGAAGTCGTAGCCGACCCCGACCTTGGTAGCGCGGGTGCCGCGGAGCAGCCGGTCGTAGTAGCCTTTGCCGCGCCCGACGCGGTTGCCGCGGCGGTCATAGGCGACGGCGGGAATCACCATCAGCTCTATGTCGGCGATGTCGGCGGTGTCGTCGCCCTGCGGCTCCTCGATATGGAAGGCTCCCATGGCGAGCCGCGAGCGGTCGTAGGGGAGGATTTCGAGGTTGACGCCGTTGACGCGGGGGAGGAAGAAGTGCTTGCGCGAACTCCATTTGTCAATGAACTCGCGGGTCGACAGTTCGTCGGGGAGGGAATGGTAGAGCAGTACCTTGTCGGCCAGCATGAAGGCTGCCGACTGTTCCAGGCGGCTGAATACCCGTCGCGCGGCTTCGATTTTCTCGGCTGCCGAGAGGAGGCTCTTGCGGGCCTTTACCCGGTCGCGTATTTCTTCCTTGTTCATCGCTTATTCTTGCTTGTTGACTGTCGCGCTGTCGGCCGGAGAGCTTTTGGCCGCGGGGGCCTTCAGTGGGATGGTTACCGGGAAGGACGCGGTCCCCTTGCGCAGCTCCTCGACGGCGCGGCCGACGGTGTTGTCGGCTCCGTTGGCAATTTCGAAGTATGCCCCGTAGCCGAGCGCGTCGCGCGCTATCAGCGCTTTCAGTTGATTAACAATCAAGTCGTGGGAAATGTTGATGTAGTACCAGCGGGCTGGAATGCCGTTGCGGGCCGCGAAGCTGACGAACTGTCGCAGGAGCGCGTCGTCGGCCGGTAGCAGCTCGACGAGCTCGCGGGCCGATGCGGCCTTTTCGAGCTTTTCGCGGTTGGTGTCCACATAGTCGAAGGCGAATTTCTGGAACAGCCCGGCATTGGCCACGTTGATGTAGTAGGAGGTGATGCCGGAGGTGTCGTTGGGGACGAAAATGTCGGGCATTATACCTCCCCCGCCGAAGACGGTGCGGCCGTGGAGGGTCTGGAAGACCTGGTCGGTGTTCTGGCGCACGGAATCCTCGGAGAACATCTCGCCGCGGTTGTAGCGGTCGATCAGGTCGTGCTCGTAGAGCGAGTGGTTGGAGTAGTCCTTCTGTATGCAGCGCCCCGAGGGGGTATAGTAGCGCCCGATTGTGAGGCGTATCGCGCTGCTGTCGGGGAGGACGCTCTGGCGCTGGATCAGCCCCTTGCCGAAGGAACGGCGCCCGATCACCAGGCCGCGGTCGTTGTCCTGGATCGCTCCGGCGAAGATTTCGGAAGCGGAAGCCGAGAACTCGTCGAGAAGCACCACGACCTGCGCCTCCTTGAAAGTGCCGTTGCCGTCGGCCCCGACAGCCGAGGTCGAGTAGTAGTCGCGGCCGCGGGTCGAGACGATTGGCTGTCCCTTTTCAAGGAACTCGTTGACCATCAGGAAGGCTACCTCCATAAAGCCCCCGGTGTTGCCGCGGAGGTCGATTACGAAGTCCGCCGCCCCGGCGCGCGACAGGTCGTTGAGCGCCTGCCAGAATTCGTCGTAGGTGGTGCGGCCGAACTTGTTGACCCGGATGTAGCCGGTCGTCTCGTCGAGCATGTAGGCTGCGTCGACCGAGTTCACGGGGATGTCGCCGCGGGTAACCTCGAAGCTGAGCGGCTTTTTGGAGTTCAGGCGGCGTATGGAGAGCTTGACGCGGGTGTCCTTCTCCCCGCGCAGTTTCTTGAGTACCTGCTCGTTGGTGATTCCGATTCCGGCAACGTCGTCGCCGTCGACCTTCAGGATGCGGTCGCCGGGGAGGATGCCGACCTTCTCGGAGGGGCCCCCCGGTATCACTTCGAGCACCACGATGGTGTCATTGTTGATCATGAACTGGATGCCTACGCCGGAGAACGAGCCGTCGAGGTCGTCGTTGACGGCCTGGAGGTCAGCCGCCGGGATATAGGCCGAATGGGGGTCGAGATTCGTCAGCAGGCTCGGGAGCGTGTTCTCGAGCAGGCTGTCGAGATCGACCTCGTCGACATAGTCGTTGCGAATCAGGTTGAGCACGGTCTGGAACTTCTTCTGCGCCGGAGTCGGGCCGCTCCCGACTTTCAGCAGGTTGGAAGTCAGCAGCCCCAGGACGAAGGCGACCGCCGCGATCAGCGGCACCCAGACCGAAGTTTTCTTAATATGGTTCAAAGCTATGGGAAATTTTGAATACCTTGGAAACGAAAGATATAATCCTAACCGCAAGTCGGGTCGGAAAGTTCGGGGATATGGACGCACTCGACCCCGGCGCGCTCAAGCAGGTTGATGCCGTCAGTTATCCGGTACAGCTCGTGGAAGACCACGCGGCGTATGCCGGCTTGGATAATCAGCTTGGAACATTCCATGCAGGGGGAGGCGGTGATGTAGAGCGTCGCCCCGTCGGATGAATTGTTGCTGCGGGCAACCTTGGTGATAGCGTTGGCCTCGGCGTGTAGCACGTAGGGCTTCGTCGTCCCGTTCTCGTCCTCGCAGACATTCTCGAATCCCGAGGGGGTGCCGTTGAAGCCGTCGGAGATAATCATCGAGTTTTTGACGATTATGGCTCCCACCTTGCGCCGCTGGCAGTAGGAGTTCTCGGCCCAAATCCGGGCCATGCGCAGATACCGCCGGTCCAGTATTTCCTGTTTTACGTTCTGTTCCATCTGACAATCCACAAGTTTGGCGTCGCGCGCATAGCGTGCGCGCCCGACAATTCCGCGAAGTTACGAAATTTCCCCCATACACAAAAAACGGCGCCGCTTTTCCATCGCCGTTTTCCATCGCCGTTTTCGGTTAATATGTACGGATTTAACAGACGAGAGCTTAACTTTCGGCCCACTCGGCCAAACGCTCGAGGATTTTCGGGCCTCTCTTGGAGGCAAAGAGAATGTCGGGAGTTCGCTTTTTCTTGATATCGGCGGAATCGTTGAATCGCTGCCTGTACGCCTGATAGATAGGACGGCGTACGCCTCCGGATGCCAAGGGCGCAGTGAATGGGGTCGTAAATCCGGTCTCTGGCTTCGTCCATCCGAAGTTGTAGCGGTTGTCGACGAAGAAATTTGTCCAGTTCCATTGCCTTTCGGAAGGAGCTATCCGCATAGTCATTATGTAGAGCAGGTAAAGTTGTTCTTTCGCAGTGTTTACCTGTGACAGGTCTCCATTGTATTTGGAAATCATTTGTTTGACGAATGATTTCTCTCTATCAATGATGACTTTATCAGCGTCACACTTGTTATCGGCAACATCTCGGGCTATTTTGAGTATTACGGGATGGATGTAGTAGTCAGAGTAACGGCTGTCGCCGTCTACCCACCAACAGATGTAATCGTTTTCCTTGTAAATGGATGTCGGCAAAAGGTCTCCCCATATGTCGTTGAACTCGCCATCATCTCCGGCAATTGCCTTGTATCCATTAAACATATTCTCAAGCGCTGCGAGATTAAGCGCCGCTGGAGATATGTCGTTTAGCGACAGTGTGAACTCGGAGGTCGCCGCAGGTTCCTGGCTTTCAATGATGATATTTTCCAGCCTGCCTTTTAGGGAGACGTTGTCGTCCATTTCGCGGATAAGGGTCAGAGCTTCCGGTTGGGCTTGAAGAAGATTTGCCTTGTAGACTTCGATTCTGACTTGTTCGCTGCGGAAGCCTTTAAGTGAGGTTCCCTTCTCTCGTAGAACAGCGTATACATCCGGACTGATAAGAGTGCGGATTGAAGCTATCATGGCAGGCCATTCGCGGATTCCGGTATCTGGATTGTTTTCAATCAGGTTGCGGACTACCCTCATGAAATCTTCAAACCCTTCAGTGTTTTGCTGTTTTTCGAGGAAGAGCAGAGCGGCGTATACTCCGAGTTGGGTCAGTGTATGAGTAGAGGTAAATTCAGTCAATAGCCATTTAACGAGAGGTTCTAATCCTTTTTCTTCGTTCCAATACAGCGAAAGATTTAACGTAGAGTTGACGAGTGTCGGAATCGAATCGAAGGTATGGATGAGGAATCGGAGGTTTTCTTCCTTAGAATACACCTCTTCAAGGATTTGCGGTGAAAGGTAGTCTGTCTCCTTTTCAGGCGCTTTGTCGGCTTCATTGCCGAGAATGAACAATATCTGGGTAACGAATCGCATCCATCTTTTAAACGGCTCGTCAATGACATAGTTCTTTTCTTTATCTTTGCGGAAGTCCCACAGATTCTCTACCCAGACGTATTCGATTTTATCAGCAATTTCCGGTTTTAGCGGGGATTCGTCGATGATTTTGAAGAAGTTTGACTTGAACGTCTCGAAGTCGGTAAGCACTTTTCCTCTGGCGTTCATACGGGTATAGATTTCTTCTCCCAAACCGAACTTTTCGAGTCGGAGGAAGTAGAAAGAGACGGCGTTGTCGCTGGTAAGACGGTTGAAGAGCGCCGTGGGGTTCTTCTCCTTAACGCATTTGTGATTCTCGATGGCTTCAAGCATTGTCAGGAACCCCATTATGGAGGGATCGAGCTTCCAGGCTTCGTCAAACCACGGAGCTTCGTCTGTGATAGCCTTACGGATGTCGGTGTCTTTGGCCACGGGATTGTCACATAGGCGGTTGAGAAAGTCGTTGCTCGAAGGGCGCGTTTCATAGCAGAATTTCCTCAGCTTGCGTGCGATTCCGTTTTCCGGGGAGTCGAGCAGCCCTGACTTGTGCGCAAGATACCAGTGTATGAGCCAAAGGGTTGTAAGACGTTGCTGCCCGTCGATAGGGATAAACACCTTTGACTTTGTCTCGCCATTATCGTCAGTATTCTCGATTCCGTAGATGAAATCAAGCTCGACAGGATTCCCTCCGTCAGCGGCTCCGAGGATGTGGTCGAGAATACCGTTGCGGACCTTTTTGGCCGATGGGCGGCCTTGCGCGTAGTCGCGCTGTATGATTGGGATTTCGATTTTGTCGTAATAATCGAGGATTTCCCAAAGAGTATGCTGTTGGCCTAAGGCTTCGTTACTCATATTTGCGTTTGAATTGGTTGATTATTTGTTTGATAGCATCGGAGTAATTGCGCCGGTCGCTTGAACTCCAATAGTAAGGCTGGGTGTCAGCCGGGCTGTAGAATTTGAGGAATACGTTGCGGGTGCAGGGCGGAATGAAACTTCCTTTCTTTTCCAGTTTGATGATGCGGTCGCGCTTTACCGGGAAGATGTCGTTGTTAAGGGCGGAGTTGTCGGCGGCGGACAGGAGTGCCAGGTTGGCAAGCTCGTGAATATCGTTGTCACGCGTTGACTGATTCCGCGTTTCGAATAGCTTTATTAGTTCATCTCGGAGGTTGTTGAACTCGTCGATGTCGATTTCTTTTTCGGGAAGCTGCCTCATTTGGTCAATCCGGCGTTTCAGGTCGGCCAGTTGCTCCGCTATTGAAATTTCCTCTTCCTCAACTTCCTCCTCTTCCTCATTTACAGCGTTGTCTGTTGTCTCGGCTGATTCAACCTCCTCGCCCTCTTCATCAGAATAGGTTTCTTCCTCCTCTTCGTTCGGAATATAGATTGTGGTGATGTTGGCAAGCGATTTGGCGGTTTCGTTAAGCCACGCCAGGATTGCCTTCTGACTTTTCACAGGATCCTTTGAATGCTGAGCGGAAATATGTTCCAGGCTCCAGCCGGAGCCGGCTCGTTCCCGTTCGATTTTGTTGTATCTGTCGAATGGGAATCGGTTATAGGCTCCGTCGACGATTTCTTCGCAAGTCAGGACATTAACCAAGAGGAGAAGTTTCTTGATGGATTGACTGTCTTTGTCGTATGATAGTTTATCATCTGCCTCTATGCGGTTAGCGACATCCAGTATCTTCTTGTGGAGGTACTTAATGAAAGCAGATTTGCCAAGATTCTCCGAATCTTTGAAAATCTCACTAATCTTCGCCTCGCCGGTTGCAAGAAGATAGCCGACGTAATGGTATATTGTTGGATCTGTGTCGGGAGTGTTGTCGCAGAACCAAGAATTTATGCGGCCGAACGAGTGTTTGATTCTGTTCCAAAGTTCGATTGCTTTCTCCCCTTGCGCTGCTTGGTTGTTCCCGACGGCGGTAACCTGCTTTTCAAACCACAAATATGCTGTGGACTTATCTTGGCTCTTTTCCTCGGACATCAGGTCGAAAAGGAGGTCGATATGCGATGAGTATTCCTCTGTGGAGGTGCCGATAAGGAAGTCCCATTTCTGAGGCTTCTGCAACTCGGTTTCCATGCGATACCACTCGTTGCTGATTTCAGCCTGACGCAGGGTCAGCTCCGTGCCGGAATAAATGCCCTTTATTTTGGTCAAAATAAGAGCCTTTACGAGTTCTGATTGACTTAAAGGAATTTTACCAATATTGAGGCGGTTGAAGATGTCGATATTGTCCTTGCGATTGTTGGATTCGGGGTCGTACCATATGACGTGCACGTTCTTTAAGAGCGTCCCACCAAAATCCCATATAAATCCTGGAAACCTATCTTCTCTTTCTGTAATCCAGGTATTTATATATTTCCAAGCCTCGCTTATAAAATGAAAGTCGGGGTTGGAGTGGTCTTCGTGTCCTTCTTGGGAGATGATTTTTTTCAGAAACTCATTGCTTCTGCTACGGGTCTCAAAAATGAGATTAAACGTTTTGGCTCCGGATGCGCTCATTACAAGGAACAGCGTTGTAAGGCGTTGTTGGCCGTCAATGACTTCCCATGCTCCGGGATGGGTAGAAGACTGCGTTACTACAATTGGCTGGAGGCAGTAGCGGTCGTCGGTCGAGCGCGTCATATTCTGAAAGTCAAGGATGTCATTTAGCAGCGCTTTTACTTGCTTTTCGGCATCCCATCGATAGCCGCGTTGATAGTCGGGAATGATGAACGTCTCCCGGCTGACTCCTCTGTCATCCGCCGTCGGCTCAACCGAATTCAGCCGTACAAGCTCGCTGACAGGAATAGTCTGAATTTTACTCATGGTGTCTGTTAATCCATCCAGGTTCAGAGAGGATGGAAGAAAATCTTTTAATATGTCTAATATTTCAGTTTCACATACATTCGTCCCGCTCTCCTGGCGAGAGGCTTCAGTTGTTTGCCGTATGCTATTATGTCTTGGGCGGTTTGATGTATGATTCGCAAATTTATATATAATTTCGTATTTCGCAAAAACGGCGCTGTTATTCCGGCGCCGTTTTCGGTTAAAACACATTTAAAACACATTTTCCGGAAGAATATTTAGGGGTTTATACACATTTTCTTGACGAAAGTTGGCGGGATCGTACCAAAAAATTTGGACGAAGGAGGGACGGATGGCTGGATGACGGAGGCTATTCACCGCGTTTTCGCGGTGAATAATCGGTGTAATCGCCGCATTTTTGCGGCGAATATTTGGATTTTTCGCCGCGGAAGGTTATATTCGCGGTATGGATAGATATGGAAAAAGACAAACGGTTTATATCTGGCAGCGAGAAGAATGGCCGCGGTTTTCGTGGGATTTGGAAAGGCTGATCACGCCTTTGGCCGAGGTTAGGAGCTTGCAGGGGAAGCTCCAGGGCGCGATGGCGATGCTCGGCTTCGAGAGCCGGGGGAATGCCGCTATTGACGCAATGACCTCCGATTTGGTGAGTTCTTCCGCTATTGAGGGGATAGCGCTCAATGCGGATTCTGTAAGAAGCTCGGTGGCGCGTAAACTGGGCCTTGACAATGAGGGCCTTGTCGCGACTGACCATTATGTTGAGGGACTTGTCGAGGTTATGACTGACGCCGCTATAAATTCCTGCGCGCCGCTGACGGCTGAGCGACTGTTCGGGTGGCACGCCGCGCTATTCCCGCTCGGGCGCAGCGGTATGCGGCGTATAACTGTCGGGGGATGGCGTATTGGCGACGAGCCGATGCGGGTTGTATCCGGTGCGATGGGCAGAGAGAAAGTCCATTACGAAGCACCTCCGTCCGACAGGGTAGCAGATGAGATGGCGTTATTTTTTGATTGGTCAACCTCAGCGAAGTGCGACCCGGTGCTGTGTGCGGCGGTTGCGCACTTGTGGCTCGTTTCAATACATCCTTTTGATGACGGGAACGGACGCATAAGTCGCACTGTCGCAGACTATTTTCTTAGTCGTGCCGATGGAATGGGACAGCGATATTACAGTATGTCAGCCGAAATCCTACGCGAAAAACGGGAATACTACGAGATATTGGAGCGCACACAAAAAGGAGGGCTTGACATTACGGAATGGGTCCTTTGGTTCCTTGGCTGCTTGAGAAACGCGCTTCTGCGTTCTTACGGGACGGTCGAGCGTACTTTGCAAAAGGCAGAGTATTGGGAAGCGCATAGAGAAGCAGAGGTGAACGAACGTCAGCGCAAGATTATCAATAGGTTGTGGGACGGTTTCGATGGAAAACTCACAACATCGAAGTGGGCGAAAATATGCCATTGTTCCACGGACACCGCGCTCAGAGACATTAACGATCTGATTGGCAAAGGTATGTTGAGGGAAAGTACCGAGAGGGGTAGGAGTACCAATTATTTGCTGAGGTGAAGGAGGGAGAGGAGCTGGGGGTAGGTCGGTAGGGAGGGGAGGAAGCGGTAAGGGGAGTGGGCGTCATCGGCTGCGGCGGGGTTGAGGAGGCAGCAGTAGTGGGTGAGGCCGTTGGAGACCATCAGGCAGGGGGCGCGGTGGACGAGGTTGTAGCGGGCGATCTGATCGAAGACGCGCTGGGTGACCGGGATGGAGGGGGCTTTGTATTCGACGATTACGAGTGGGCGGAGGCCTTCGCGGGAGAAGACGACGGTGTCGCAGCGGCGGAGGGTGCCGTTGAGGCGCAGGGATACTTCGTTGGCGGTCAGCTCGCGGGGATAGGCGAGGGGGCCGGTGAGGTAGGCGGCGAAGTGCTGGCGCACCCACTCCTCCGGTGTCAGGGCTACGGGGCGTCGGCGCAAGGGGTCGAATATGCGCGTGACTCCGTCGGCGCCGCGGGTAATCCGGGGCGTTATCGGGGGGAGGTTGAGCCTCGCGACGGCGTTTTCGGGGAGTCTTGCGCTTTGCATTTTTTAAGCCTTGTTTGCGGCCTATTTTTGTGGGATTGGGAAAAACTGCGTAAATTTACAAAACTTTTCGCAATCCGGGGTGCGATAACGCGACTACCCGGCGGGATTGCGCGCAATATTATACGGAACCATCTATGGCAGAAGCGGTAACATTCGAGAGCCTTCGTCGGGCGATCCGGGCCGGGAATCCGGCGCCGGTCTATCTGCTGCACGGCAAGGAGGGCTTTTTCATCGACCAGTTGTCGCGCGACATAGAGGCGCTTGTGCCGGAGGCGGACCGCGACTTCAACCTGACGGTGCTCTATGCCCCGCAGACTGAGCCGGCGAAGGTTGTCGAGGCTTGCCGCCGCTATCCTATGATGGCCGACCGGCAGGTTGTCATCCTCCGCGAGGCGCAGTCGGGGATGCCCCCGCGCTTCGGAGCCGCGGCCTATCTTAAGGCGTTGGCCGCCTATGCGGGGAACCCGGCACAGACGACGGTGCTCTGCGTCTGCTTCCGCGGCGAGGAGGCCAAGGGGGCGGAGTTCATGAAGGCGATGAAGGCCGGCGGTGGCGTGGTGTTCGAGTCGGTGAAGATGCGCGAGGACCGCGTCGGGGCGCAGGTTGCCCGTTTTATCCAGGAGCGGGGCCTGAGCGTCGACCCTAAGGCGCTCGCGATGCTCTGCGATTTCGTCGGTACCGACTTGTCGCGGCTATACAACGAGGTTGGCAAGCTGACGGTCTCGTTGGGCGAGGGCGCGATGGTGACCCCCGAGGCGGTTGAACGCAATATCGGGGTGTCGAAGGATTACAATAATTTCGAGTTCGTCTCGGCGCTGGCCGCCCGCGACGAGGCGAAGGTGATGACTATTCTGCGCTATTTCCGCGCCGACCCGAAGAATCATCCCGTGCAGCCGTTGGCAGTCAATATTTTTACGCTGTTTTCCAACCTCCTGGCGGCGTATTATGCAGCCGACCGCTCCGAGCGGGGGCTGATGCAGGAGCTCGGGTTCCGTTGGCCGGGGCAACTGAAGGATATCCGCGCGGCGATGAGAAACTACGGTCCCTGGCACGCGATCGAGATTGTTCAGGAAATACGCCGTTTCGACTGCCGGACAAAGGGGGTCGGTTCGCGCCAGGACCCTTACGACCTGCTGAACGACCTGGCGGTCAGGATTCTGCATCCCCTGGGCCAAAAGGGGGTCATTCTATAAATTAATTAGGCTATGAAACTGAAATTCAGATACATATTTCTTGCCTTGTCGCTGGCGGCCGGAACGACTACCGCGTTTGCGGCCACCGTTGACGACGCCCGCAGGCTGATGGAGGACGGAGACCCGGCCGGGGCCGAGGCGGCGCTCCGCGAGCTGATCGCGGCCGAGCCGAAGAATTCGGAGGCCGACATAATGCTCGGCGACTGCCTCTGGCAGCTCGGACGAGACTCGGAGGCGCTCGACGCGTACGCCGAAGGGCGGCGCAAGGGGGACCGCAAGGGGATTCTCGCCCTGGCGAACGCCGCCGTGCTGCAATACCGTCTCGACGATGCCCGGCAGCTCCTGGAAGCCTATCGCAAGACCTTGAAAAAGGGTAAGCGCCAGCTCGCCCCAGACCAGTCGGGCGATATCGAGGACCGCATACTGCGAACGGAGAACATGCTGTCGCGCGTGCAGCAGATCGAGGTTGTCGATTCCGTGGTGGTTGATGCGGAGGATTTCTTCAAATATTACCGCCTCTCGCCGGAAAGCGGGTCGCTTAACGAGCCGGCGTCAGTCCTTCCCGATGATTTTCCGGCGGCGGAGCCTACGGTCGTGTATGAGCCGGAGAGCCGTCGGCAGATGATATGGGCTGCTCCAGACACGGCGGGCGTATTCCGGCTGGTTTCCTCCGGGGCGCTTTACGGCGATTCCTGGGAGAAGCCCGTTCCGCTCGGCGACCAGCTTAACGAGGGGGGCGACGCTAACTATCCGTTCCTGATGCCTGACGGAATCACCCTTTATTACGCCAACGACGGCGAGAACTCGCTCGGAGGGTACGATATTTTCATCTCGCGTTGCGACGAGGATGGCAACTTCCTCCAGCCCGCCAACGTAGGGATGCCCTACAACTCGCCTTACAACGATTATCTGCTCGCTATTGACGAGCTTACCGGGGCAGGATGGTGGGCTTCCGACCGCAACCGGATTCCCGGAAAGGTGACAATCTATCTTTTTGTGCCGCAGGAACTGAGGGTCAACGTCAGTCCCGACGCTCCCGACCTGCTGGCCCGGGCGTCGCTCAGCTCAATCCGCTCGACATGGAACGATGGGGCCGACTACCGTCCGTTGTTGCGCCGCATCGCCTCGATTAATCCGGGCGCGGCCCGCGAGCGGGTGGTCGATTTCCGCCTCTCCGTGCCGGGTCGCGGGGTTCTTACCAACTATTCCCAGCTTCATTCCCCCCGTTCGCGCTCGCTGATGAAGGATTACGTTGATACCGAGCGCCGGTTCGAGCTTGCCCTGGAACGGCTCGGCGAGTTGCGCACGGCGTATGCCAAGGGTGACCGCTCTGTTTCCGACGCGATTCTGCGAGCCGAGGCCCAGATTGACGAAGCCCGCGGGCAGCTACTTGATATGCGCAATGAAATCATAAGATTGGAGCAATGACGACTTTTCTTATCTCTCTCGCCGTCCTTGTCGGCGGCTATTTTGTTTACGGGCTCCTTGTAGAGAAGGTTTTCGGCATCGACCCGGCGCGTCTGACCCCCGCGGTGAAGCATCCCGACGGGGTTGACTTCGTTCCCCTCCCGACGTGGAAGGTGTTTATGATTCAGTTCCTGAACATCGCCGGGGTAGGGCCGATTTTCGGAGCCATAATGGGGGTGATGTTCGGCCCCGCGGCATTCCTGTGGATAGTTTTCGGCACTATTTTCGCCGGGGCGGTCCACGACTTCACTTCCGCGATGCTCTCGCTGCGCCAGGACGGAGTCTCGCTCCCCGAAGTCGTTGGCAACGAGCTTGGCGTGGGCGCACGTCAGGTTATGCGCGTGTTTTCGGTTGTGCTGCTGGTGCTCGTAGGGGCTGTATTCGTGATTACGCCCTCCGGGCTGTTGGCCTCGATGACACCAGACTATATGGACGTGACGTTCTGGGCGGTAGTGATTTTCCTCTATTACCTTTTCGCCACGATGCTCCCCATCGACAAGCTGATAGGCAAGCTGTACCCTCTTTTCGGAGGCGCGCTGCTATTTATGGCAGTGGCGCTGATGGGTGTGATGCTCTTCGGGGGTGTCGGAATCCCCGACGGTATGGCCGACGGGCTGTATAACCGTCACCCACAAGCCGAGACCCACGCTCTGTTCCCGATGCTCTTTATCTCGATCGCGTGCGGGGCGCTTTCGGGCTTCCACGCCACCCAGTCGCCGATGATGGCCCGCTGCCTGAAGAACGAGCGGCTGGCGCGCCCGGTATTCTACGGCGCGATGGTTGCCGAGGGTATCGTCGCGCTTATCTGGGCTGCGGCGGCGATTGCTTTCACCGGCGGCTATCAGGGGCTCGCCGAATATATGGCTGTTGACGGACATACGCCCGGGACGCTCGTCCACGATGTGTCGATCGGCTGGCTTGGCGCTTTCGGGGGAGTGCTTGCGATTATAGGGGTTGTCGCGGCTCCTATCACTACCGGGGATACCGCCCTGCGGTCGGTGCGTCTGATTGTTGCCGACACCCTGAAGCTCGACCAGCGGAAATTCCTCAAGAGGGCATTAATCAGCATCCCGCTCTTCGCCGTGACGTTCGCCGTGATGATGGTTGACTTCCAGGTGCTTTGGCGCTACTTCGCATGGAGCAACCAGTCGCTGGCCGTCTTTACCCTCTGGGCCGTGACGGTTTATCTCGCCCGCAACCGCCGCTTCTTCTATATAACGCTTATTCCCGCGCTGTTTATGACGGTCGTGACGGTAAGCTACATATTCATGGCCCCGGAGGGCTTCTCGCTCGACATTGACCTCTCGCTCGGGATTGGCGTGACAGCCGCGGTAGTGCTTCTCGCCTGGTTCGCCGCAAAACTGCCTGCGATGCGCCGCGAGACGCGGCCTCTTGCCGCCGATTAATTTAGTCTGTTTGTATCGTGGATTTTATAAAGGAACTCGGCGGGTCGACCCGCTACTGCTTTCATTCCCATACCGAATTTTGCGACGGCCGCGCCCAGATGGAGGCGTTTGCCCGCGAGGCTGTCGCCAGGGGCTTTACCCACTACGGCTTCTCGCCCCACTCGCCCCTGCGATTCCATTCCCCTTGCAATATGCTGGAAACCAACGTGCCATGCTACCTTGCCGAGGTGGCGCGTATACGGCGCGAGCATGGCGCGGCCTGCCGTTTCTATGCGGGGATGGAAATCGACTATATCGACGACACCTGGGGCCCGTCGGCCTCCTATTTCCGTCAGTTGCCTCTTGACTACCGGATTGGGTCGGTCCATTTTATCCCGACGAAGGATGGGCGGTTTGTAGACATAGATGGTTCGCCGGAACGCTTCTGCCGCAATATGGAGGAGGTTTTCGACAAGGACATACGTTATGTCGTCGATACATTTTACCGCCAGAGCCGCCGTATGGTGCTCGGAGGCTGCTTTGACTTCATCGGGCATTTCGACAAAATCGGCATGAACGCGTCCGCCTGGCAGCCGGGCATCGAAGAGGAGCCATGGTACCGCGGACTGGTTGACGAGCTGGTCGACCTCATAATCGACCGCCGCGTGGCAGTCGAGGTCAACACCAAGATTTACGACAAGACCGCCCCGGCCGACGCTGTCGGCCATCCTGCAGGCGCGCCTGACGGCACGGGCCGCTTCTTCCCCGCCCCCCGCCATCTCTCGCGCCTGAAAGCCGCCGGCATCCCCATCCTTGTCAACTCCGACGTCCATGTCCCCGTCCTCATCGACTCGGGCCGCTCCGCCGCCCTCTCCCTTCTCGCCTCCCTGTAGCGTGGGGTCTTGGAAGAGAGAGATGCTTGTTAGGTAAATTCAATTTCGTTTGTGTATGCGCGGGTGCCACCTTGCCGCAATTCGGGAATGTTGATTCTTATATCACAATCAATGACAAATATGGTGCCGGTATCAGACTTTATGACATTTTCGTCGTGCATGTCACTTAGATAGATTTCGGGTGTCGTATAAGTCCAATTACGGCGGTTGCGTAATTCAAACCCCATTTTTGACATAAAGTCTTCTATCTCAGTCTGTGATATTTGAACGCCGCATATATATGGCTGTTCGACGATGATTTTGAAATTGCCGCCGGAGTCTCTGCCAAACCCGATTACAGATAGTGCCGTTTCCGGGAAAAACGCATTATGAAGGCTGATTCGGTCCAGTGCATAAGTAGGATGGATGAAATAATCCAATCCGATTGACTTGACTATAATGGAGCCGTTGTCGTAAACTTTCGCCTCGCCACCTTCGGCGATTTCTTCACCGAATGAGTGTGAAAGCTGGCTGTCTACATTGTCAATCCAGCAACCGGTTGCCTTCGCCCAGTTTTCTATTACTTCAGCCTGTTCCGCTCCTCGTTTGAGTTCTCTTTTGAAATCGGAGAGCTTTTCAGCAACATTATCTGGGCTATTTTCTCTTCCCGCGAGTATTGTCGCAATGACATTAGACGGGCCTCCCGCTGCGCAGCCATGCTGTTCTTGCGGTGAAAATCGTTTAAATAGTAGCTGCCCGTTTGCAAATTGTTCCGCATATCGTTCGAGAATATTCAGTCCTTCAGGCGTAAAACCATCCCGGATGATTTGGTCGATTGAAGCCCAAAATTCTGAGTTGTTCATTAGTGTTTAATTATAACGCAAATATATCGATTTTGTATGACACGGGGCTAAATGACTCCCAGATTAGCGGGCGACGAGGCCGCCGTCGGCGAGGAAGTGGGAGCCGGTGCAGAAGCTGGAGGCGTCTGAGGCCAGGAAATAGACCAGTTCGGCGACTTCGGCGGGTTCCCCGACGCGGCCGCGGGGATAGAGGGCGTTCTCTTCGGCCCACAGGCGTTCGGCGCTGACATGCTCGGGGTCGGCTGCCTCGAGGCGGTGGAACAGGTTGTCAACCAAGGGCGTGCGGACGGTCCCGGCGCATACGGCGTTGACCCGTATGCCGTATTCTCCAAGATCGATTGAGAGCCCGCGGGTAATCTGCCCCAGCGCCCCCTTTGTAAGCCCGTAGCCGAAGCTCTTGGCTTTCCCGATATACCATTGGTCGGAGGCGTTGATTACGACGCTTCCGCCGCCGTTCTCAATCAGGCGGGGGACCGCGGTGCGGAGGGTGTTGAACGTGCCGTAGATATTGGTCTGAATCATAAGGTCCAGCTCCTCGTCGGTTATGTCGAGGAGGGTGTTGCGGCGGTGGATTCCCGCGTTGGCAAACACGCTGTCAAGCCCTCCGAAGCGCTCTACGGCGGCACCGACGGCCCGCTTCACAGCTTCGCGGTCGCGGGTGTCGGCCACGCTGAACAGCAGTTGGTCCGGCTTACAGATTTCCGCCATAAGTGCCTGTGCCTCCGTTTCGTTGATGTCGGTGAAGGCGACATTCCATCCTTCCGATACGAATTTCTTCACGGAGGCCGCCCCTATCCCGGTTGACCCCCCGGTTATAAATACTGTTTTCCTTCTGTCTGCCATCGCGCTTTAATTTATTTTAGAGAATCTCGTAGCGCGAATTTACTCATTTTGTCGTAATTTTGCACCTGTACTTTATAACAGAAAGAATTATGAATATGATATACGCGCTTATCCCGGCGTTTTTCGGCGGTCTCCGCGGCTGGGAGCTGGTAATCATCGCGGTACTGATTCTGCTGCTTTTCGGCGGCAAGAAGATTCCCGAACTGATGCGCGGTCTCGGCAAGGGAATCCGCGGATTCAAGGAGGGGCTCAACGATATGAGCGATGAAATCAACAAGCCCATAGATAAGAAAAAGGATGCCGATCAGGCAGCGAAAGGGGAGTGAGCAGCCCCGGATGAGATATGGCCGGAAACGCTGAAAACACCTCCGGGGAAATGACATTCTGGGACCACCTCGACGCGCTGCGGGGTGTGATGCTGAAGGCGATCGCGGTATTCGTTGCCGTGGCCGCCGGGCTGTTCGTGTTCATGCCTGAGATTTTCAACAACGTGGTGCTCGCCCCGTGTACCCCCGGATTCGCCACTTACCGCTTTCTCGAGCGCCTGTCGGCCTTGTGGCCCGGCGCGTTCGATGCCCCCGCGGCAGGGTTCTCTGTCGAACTTGTTAACTACCAGCTCGCCTCGCAGTTCTTCATCCATATGTCGATGACCTGCTGGCTGGCGCTCGTGCTTTCGTTCCCGGTCGTAATCTATATTTTCTGGACTTTCATCAAGCCGGGTCTTTACCCCCGGGAACGCCGCGGGGCTTCGACGGCGTTTATGTTCGGGGTCGTGATGTTCTACATCGGAGTCGCAACGGGGTACTACCTCGTGTTCCCGCTGACGGTGCGCTTCCTGGCCGACTACCAGCTCAGCGACCTGGTGCCCAACGTGATTTCGCTCGACAGTTATACCGACACGTTCGTGACAATCGTGTTCCTGATGGGGGTTGTCTTCGAGCTGCCGCTGCTTGCGTGGCTGCTCGGGCGCATGGGGCTGCTGACCAGGCGTTTCTTCTCCCTCTACCGCCGCCACGCGATTGTCGCGCTTATGATCCTAGCGGCTGTAATCACCCCGACCGGCGACCCGTTCACCCTCTTCGCCGTCTTTATCCCGATATACCTGCTTTGGGAATTCAGCGCGATGCTCGTCCCAAAAAGCGTACCAACAGACGATTGAAAATGAAACAGATAGCGGTAATCATCCTTAACTGGAACGGAGCCGGGCTGCTCCGGGAGTTTCTTCCCTCCGTGGTTGCCAACACAAATGCCGAACTGGCCGACGTGATAGTCGCCGACAACGGGAGCACGGATGATTCCCTGCTGGTGCTTAGGGATGAGTTTCCACAGGTAAAAGTGCTCGAATTTCCTGAAAACTACGGTTTTGCGGAAGGATATAACCGCGCGGTGGCGGCTACCCGCTATCCAATGACACTGCTGCTCAACTCCGATGTGGAAGTGCCGGAGGGTTGGATCGAGCCGCTGGCAGCCTATATGGGCGCAAATCCCGAATGTGGGGCCTGCCAGCCTAAGATTTTGAGCTATAAGGATAAAGGCTCTTTTGAATATGCCGGGGCATCCGGGGGCCTTCTTGACCGCAACGGCTATCCCTATTGCCGCGGCCGCCTTTTTGACACGACAGAAAAGGACCGGGGCCAGTACGATACCCCGATGAAGGTTATGTGGGCTTCTGGGGCTGCTCTGCTCGTGCGTTCAGCACTCTACGAGGAGGTAGGGGGCCTTGACAAGGAGTTTTTCGCGCATATGGAGGAAATTGACCTCTGCTGGCGCATACAGCTCGCCGGGCATACGGTTGATGTCGTACCCGCGTCGCGAGTCTATCATCTTGGCGGCGGCTCCCTTCCCGCCTCCAATCCCCGGAAAACCTATCTCAACTTCCGTAACAACCTGCTGCTGCTACACAAGAACCTCCCCCGCCGGGACCTCTTCGCCACCCTTTTGCGCCGCCGGTTGCTCGACACCCTCGCATGGGCGAAGTTTGTCGCCTCCTTTGATTTCGCCAATGCCGGCGCCGTCCTCAAAGCCCACCGCGATTTCCGCCGCATGCGCCGCCTCTACACCACCCACCCATCCCGCAACCTCCTCCGCGAACCCCTCCAGCGCCGCAATATAATCCTCTCCTACTACCTCCTCCGTCGCAAAACTTACTCCTCCCTCTAAACTCAGCTCGCCACAGTGGCGAGCCGTAAGGCGAGCTGGAATCAGGCTGTTATTTGTAACCTCTAAAATCCCCTCCCTATGAAAGACCCGCGCTTCGCCTCCCTGAACCCCGTTCACCGCAGTACGCGCAGGGCCTTTTTCCATGATTACACCCGCCCGGGACGCTATATGATTACCATTACCCGCGTTCCCGGCGCGCCCACGTTCTCCATCCTTAACACCACAACCCGCGAGCTCTCCCTTACACCCCTGGGTGCCGCGATTCGCGGCGAATTAGCACGTCTGCAGGAAATCCAGCCAGCAATCGCGGTAAAGGCAAGCGCTATAATGCCCGACCACATCCATTGCGTCCTCATGGTTCTGCGGCAACTACCAAAGAAACTCGGCGATTACATAGGAGCGTTTAAAGGAGCCTGTTCGAGGCGTTGGAAGGAAATCGAAGGAGCTGAGACCGTCAGGCCCCTGTTTGTCCGCGGCTTCAACGACCGTATAATCCGGGACGACGAGCATATGTCAAGGGCAGTCAACTATATCGCCGACAATCCGGCGAGAGCCGCTATAAAGGCCTCCCATCCTGACCTCTTCCGGCGGTATAACCACCTTGTTGTCGGAGACCGGGAGTTCGCCGCATACGGCAACATTTTCCTGCTTCGTGACTTTGACCGCCGTCCGGTAATAATCCACCGCGCCGATTCTACCGAAGCCAGGGTGGCAAAAGAGAAAGAATGGCTGGCGTGTGCGGCCAACGGGGGCGTCCTGATTTCTCCGTTTATAAGCCCGGCGGAAAAAGCGGTACGAGACAAGGCTGTCGAGCTTGGCGGACGGTTGGTTATCCTGCGGAACGAAGGTTTCGAGGAGCGCTTCAAGCCGCAGGGCCGCGAGTTCGACCTCTGTTCCGAAGGTCGGCTGCTCCTCCTCGCCCCCTGGCCCGACAAGCTCAACCGCTCGACCGTCACCCGCTCCCAGGCCCTCTCCATGAACGCCCAGGCTGTCTACCTCAGCTCCTACCAAGGCCCCATCTCCTTGCGGCGCTAACCCGCAGGAGCTTTCCCTTTGCGCCCCCTCGTTTGCTCCCCATCACGAAGCTCGCCTTACGGCTCGCCACTGTGGCGA
>CAJUFH010000039.1 GCA_910585755.1 uncultured Muribaculaceae bacterium
GGTCACAATCTTCAGATTGCTCCCATCGGCCTCACCTCCAAGCTCCTACCATCCGGACCGTTCTGACAGCACCCTCCCATCCGGGTACTAAAAGGGAAGAAGTGAAAAGTGAAAAACCAGGCTACGCCTTAGTGAGAAAACAGTTAATGAACTATATATTGAACCGAACCACGACATACGTTGCCACCATGACGCTGGCGCTGCTTGCGGCGGCGCCGGGGGCCGGGGCTGCTCCGAAGGAGCGGCGCGACTCGATGCGGGGAGAGCTTGACGAAGTGGTGGTGACGGCCAAGAAGCCGTTCGAGGATGTGATTCCGGCCCAGACCCTTTCGGGAAAGGAGCTGAAGCGGCTCAACAGCAACAGCGTGGCCGACGCCCTGCGTTATTTCTCCGGGGTCCAGGTGAAGGACTACGGGGGCGTGGGGGGCATCAAGACGGTAAACATCCGCTCGATGGGCACGAACCATACGGGCGTGGTCTACGACGGGGTGGAGCTTGGCAACGCGCAGAACGGCCAGATTGACCTGGGGCAGTTCTCGCTCGACAATATCGAGGCTCTGTCGCTCTACAACGGCCAGAAAAGCGAGATTCTGCAACCGGCGAAGGATTTCGGGTCGGCCGGCTCGATTTACATGCGTACCCGCGCCCCGCGGTTCGAGGAGGGGGAGACCTACCACGCCCGCGGGACGATACGCACCGGCTCGTTCGACCTGCTGAACCCCTCGGCGCTGGTGGAGCTGCGCCTGAGCGACCGGGTAAACGCCTCTCTCAGTGCCGAATGGATTAATTCGAGCGGCAAGTACAAGTTCCGCTACCGAAGGGTGAACCCGGCAGGGGAACTGGCGTACGACACTACTGCCGTCAGGCAGAACGGCGACATCAACGCGACCCGTATCGAGCTGAACCTCAACGGGACGCTGCGGAAGGGGAGCTGGCATTTCAAGGCTTACAACTACAACTCGGAGCGCGGCGTTCCGGGGGCGATTGTCAACAACGTATGGCGCCGCGGCGAGCGCATCTGGGACACCAACTCGTTCGTCCAGGGGCGTTACACAGGCTATTTCGGACGGTTCACGACCCTGAACAACATAAAGTACGCGTTCTACCGCACCCACTACGTCAACAACGACGACAAGCAGATCAAGGTCGACAACCTCTACCGGCAGAAGGAGGTCTACTTCTCCTCGGCCAACGAGTACGAGATTTTCGACTGGTGGCAGGTGTCGGCAAGCTACGACTTCATGTGGAACCACCTGGACGCGGACATGTACGGCTTCGCGCAGCCCGACCGCTACTCCAACTTCATCTCCGTGGCGACCGCCATGTCGTTCGCCCGGTTCAAGCTGCAGGCGAGCGCATTAGGAACCTTTATCCACGACATATTGAGGGGGCAGCAGTCGCCGAAGGACAAGAGCGTCCTGACCCCGGCTGTCTACGCTTCGTTCAACCCCCTGCGCAACAGCGACTTCTCAATCCGCGCCTTCTACAAGCAGTCGTACCGCATGCCGACGTTCAACGACCTGTATTATGCCGACATGGGTAACTCGAAGCTGAATCCCGAGCGCGTCACGCAGTATAACGTCGGCCTGGTCTACGACCATTCGGGCCGCGGGCTAGTCAGCGCCGCGCGCCTCAGCGCCGACGCGTACTACAACCGCGTGAAGGACAAAATCGTGGCCTACCCCAAGGGGCAGCAGTTCCGCTGGACGATGCTCAACCTCGGGCTTGTAGACATCAAGGGGGTCGACGTCAGCGGCCTTATATCTTTCAACCCGGTCCGCGACCTCTACCTCACCCTGCGCGGGCAGTACACCTTCCAGGAGGCCATCGACGTTACGAATCCGGCGGACAACTACTACCGCGACCAGATTCCGTACATTCCGCGCCATTCCGGCTCTGCGGTGTTCAACGCCTCCTGGCGCGGCTGGGGGCTGAACTACTCCTGGATTTACGTCGGGGAGCGGTACAACCAGCAGGAGAACATCCGCTACAACTATACGCAGCCCTGGTACACCTCCGACGTCTCCCTGAGCAAGGATTTCCGGCTGGGGAACGTCGGGTTGCGGGCGCTCATCGAGGTTAACAACCTCCTGAGCCAGGACTACGACGTGATATTGAACTATCCGATGCCGAAGCGGAACTACCGCTTCACGGTAACGGTCGAAATATAAACGAGGGCGTATCATAACGGCCCATCTGGGTCGTCGCTTGAAGGATTCGGCCTCGGTCACAATCTTCAGATTGCTCCCATCAGCCTCACCTCCAAGCTCCTACCATCTGAACCGTTCTGATAGCGCCCTCTCATCCGGCTGACAAACCGGGCGTTTCATTCATTTGAAACACTTTTGAAAACAAGAAAAAATGACAACAAAACAATTTTTCTTATATTTTCTGCCACTCCTACTGGTTGCCACGAGCTGTCGCGAGGACGAGCTCGTGGTACCCACGGAGTATGAAATCATCCCGGAAACTCCGGCCAAAGATACGAAAGTCCGCGGCTTCTACCTCGTCAACGAGGGGAACATGGGCTCCAACAAATGCACTCTCGACTATTTCGACTACCTGACTGGGCTTTACGCCCGCAACTTCTACGCCGAGCGCAACCCGAACGTGATCAAGGAGCTCGGCGACGTGGGGAACGACATAGGCATCTACGGCTCGAAGCTCTACGTCGTTGTCAACTGCTCCCACAAGGTGGAGGTAATGGACTCCCGCAGCGGGGTGCGCGTCGGGCAGGTCGACATTCCGAACTGCCGCTACGTCCGCTTCCACCGGGGAAAGGCATACGTCAGCTCCTACGTCGGGCCGGTACTGATTGACGCCAACGCGCCGAAGGGGGCAGTCTACGAGGTCGACACCGCGTCGCTGGCCGTTACCCGCAAGGTATCGGTCGGCTACCAGCCGGAAGAGATGGAGATAGTCGACGACTACATGTATGTCGCCAATTCCGGCGGCTACCGAGCCCCGAACTACGACAACACCGTCTCCGTAGTCCAGATGGTTGACTTCAAGCAGGTGCAGCAGATTCCGGTCGGCATCAACCTCCACCGGCTGAAGAAGGACCGCTACGGGAAGCTGTGGGTCACCTCGCGGGGAGACCACAAGAGCCGCCCGTCGCGCCTGATGGTGATGGAGAAAAAGCCTGGCTACAACCAGATGGTCGTTACGGACACAATCCCCGTCGCCTGCACCAACATGGCCTTCCACGGCGACTCGCTCTATTACTACGCTACCGAGTGGAACGACTATACCGCCTCCAACACAATCACTTACGGCATCATCGACATCCGCACGAAGGAGGTAGTCTCAACCAACTTCATAACCGACGGCACTGAAAAGGAGATCACTATCCCCTACGGCATCGCCATACATCCCGAAACGGGCGACATCCTGGTGACCGACGCTAAAAACTATGTTTCATCCGGCACACTCTACTGCTTAACCCCCAAGGGGAAGAAGAAATGGAGCGTGCGCACGGGCGATATCCCCGCCCATATAACCTTCCTGCCACGATGAAGAAATCCCTTCCCATTCTCGCCACCCTGCTCCTCGCGGCGTGCGACAGCAACGATACTCCGCCGATGGTGAACCTCGGCATCGACAGCACCTACCATATATACAGGATGCAGAAGCTCGACTTGCGTCCGGCTCTGACCGGGAGCGCTTACCGCTGGTTCCTGATTGAGCCGGACGGCACGGAACGCCTCCTTTCGACGTCGCGCGACTATATCTTCCTGACCCCCGACGAGGGGACCTACAGGCTGCGGTTCGAGATTATCGACGACGCGACCCCCTATTCCTACGACTTCACGGTCAACGTCCTGCACGAGGAGGTGGAGTACAGCCCATATATCAGCCGCGTCTACGAATACCGCCCCGCCCCCGGGCAATTCGTCAACGAAATGCCCCGCTACGAGGAGGGTGACACCTACGAGACCATCCTCCAGAAAGCAGAGGAGTCGATTTCAGGCACTAACGACACGATGATCACCCTGGGGGGATTCGGAGGTTACGTCACGTTCGGATTCGACCACACCGTAGTCAACAAGCCGGGGGAGAAGGATTTCCGAATCTGGGGGAACTGCTTCTACGAGCTGACCCAGCCCGAGAAGAAGGGCGGGTCCGCCGAGCCTGGAATCGTCATGGTAAGCTATGACACCAACTGCAACGGCCTCCCCGACGATCCTTGGTACGAATTGGCCGGTAGCGAATATGCGTCCCCCGCTACACGACACGGGTATTCCATAACATACCACCGCCCGGAATCGGGCCACACCCCGGTGCCCGACGAGGACAACTCCCTGGCCGACAACCGCTATATCCGCTGGACCGACAACCTCGGCGCGGAGGGCTTCATCACCAAGAATTATTTCCATTCGCAGGACTATTATCCAAAATGGCTCTGCGACGACGAAATGACATTCAGCGGCACGCTCCTGGCACCCAACGCCGAGGACATAGTGGGGGACGGCTCGTATTACGTCCTTTACAGCTATTCCTGGGGTTACGTCGACAACCACCCCAACGAGTATGCCGACCTTAACTCGTTCGACATATCCTGGGCCGTCGATTCCGAGGGTAACAGAGTCGAGCTTCCCGGCATCGATTTCGTAAGGGTCTACACGGGACTCAACCAGCAGTGCGGATGGATCGGCGAGACCTCGACCGAACTCTGCCGCGCGCAGGACCTACATATAGCGACCGGCTCAATAACACCACCGGAACCAGACATATCAGAATAAAACCCAGCGGTTTATAGGCACAAACTAATCTCATCCATATAATGAAAAAACTGATTTCCGCAGTCCTTGCCGGGACTGTGGCGGCCACAGCTACAGCCATTCCGGTAGACTTCGACAAGATTACCCACTGGACGGGGAGCGGCCCGAACCGCGCCGCGCTGGTTGTCTCCAATGACACCGGCGCATCCGACCCGAACGCCTATGTGTGGGGATTCCGATGGGAAGACTCAGAATCCCCTACCGGCGACGACATGTTCCGGGCGGTCTGCGCCAACTCCGAAGAGCTGGTGCTTCTGACGCAGGTAACCGGGCAATATGGTTCGACGGTCTGCGGCATCGGTTTCGGCAACGCCGAAAGGCTTCTCCAAAACATCTATTACGATTTCGAGAAGGCCAAAAACTCGGAGTTCATCAACTTCGACTATTACAACGCTTCCTCCTTTTTCGGCCAAAAGGACGCTCCGGGCGACCGCACACCTGAAATCTGCCAGACCGCGATCGACGAGGCCCGACTGACCGGCACGCACACAATCCAACACCCCCTGGACCACGCCGCCTATGGTTATCCGGCCTACGATTACGACTGCTGGCTCCTCCGCGACGGGGGGTATGATTACGGCTGGTGGACCTCGGCCTGGTACGAAGGGTACTGGAGCTACTGGACCGCGCCTTCGACAACCGCCGACTGGATGTACAGCGGCACGGGCTTCACGGGACGCAAACTCTACGACGGCTGCGTTGACGCCTGGGTTTTCACCCTGTTCGCCTCCCCGCAGGTCGGGGGTCTGGGGGAAGGCACCCCGCCTCCCGCTGACTCGGCCCTCTACTCTTACCGCCCTACTCGTCAGACCTCTGGCGTTGACTCTCCCGAGACCATTTCCGGCCAAGAAGCCGTTTATTATAACCTCTCCGGGCAGCGGGTATCCCCCGACCGGCTGACACCCGGCATATACGTGAAAAGCAAAGGGGGTAAAACGAACAAAATCTTCATAAAGTAAGAGAAGAAACAACCCAAAATAAACCAACATGAAAAAGTTATTGCTTTGCCTCGGGGCGGCCGCATTCGCAGCCGCCCAAGGGATGGCCTACGATTTCAATTACACCCTCGACACGGCCAATATGACAGCGGAAATAGTTGCTGCTGAGGATGTTGTTAATCCTTATCAAGGAGAGGTCATAATCCCTGAACAACTAACCGTCGACGGATTAGCATACACCGTCACCTCTATCGGCTACCGGGCGTTTTTCAACACCCACGTAACTTCCGTAACTCTCCCCTCGACAATCAAGAGCATCAAGCAGGGAGCGTTCGGATTCAACTCATCCCTCGCGTCTGTCACGCTTAACGACGGGCTGGAAGAGATGGCCTGGGACGCGTTCGCAAGCACCCCGAACCTCAAGACCATCACCATTCCCGGCTCGCTTAAGACCGTTCCTTTCAACGCATTCGGCAGATCGGGTCTGGAATCCCTGACTGTCAGCGAGGGAGTGGAAACCATTGAAGCGGCGTTTACCGACTGCTCCAACCTCGCGAGCGTATCGCTTCCCGAGACACTTAAGAAGCTCGACGGCACTTTCGAGAACTGCGCCGCGCTGACATCAATAGCCCTCCCCTCCTCGCTACGAGAAATCGGATGGTTCACCTTCGCCGGGACAGGTATCGAGACGCTCGAAATCCCCGAGGGTATCGAGATGCTCGACATGCAGTCGCTCGGTATGATGAACGGCGACCACAACCGCGACTACACCCTCAAAAAAGTCGTCTTCCCCGCCTCGTTAAAAACCGTTTACGGAAAGACGCTCAACAACCGCTACGGCATTACCGAACTGACCTTCAACGGCGACGGCTCGGCTATCACGGTCAACGACACCTACACAGACTTCCTCGCGAAAACCGCCCTGGAGACGCTGTTCCTCAACCGCACATTCACGAACGCTGCCGGGGTAGACGTGAGCTCCGCCGTCATCGGCGACAAGAGCACCCTCAAGAACATCACCTTCGGAGGAGCCATGACCGCGACACCGGCCCTTACCGGCTGCACCGCGATCAGCAACATCACAGTGCTCAATCCAGTGCCTCCGACAGCGGGCGAGTTCGCTCCCGAAGTTTACGCCAACGCGACACTGACGGTGCCTGCGGGAACTTCCGCGGCATATCGCACGGCCGATGTATGGAAAAACTTCGCCCATATCACCGACGGCTCACCCGTTTCCGCGATTAACCCGGCCAAGATACGCTATACCGTAGGCACTGGCGACAACCTCAGCCTTGTAAGCCTCCGCTTCGCCAACGACCGCCGCCTCGACAACTTCGTATGGGGCTTCCGATCGGCCGACAACGCCACTGAGCCTTCGGCGATAATCGACGCCATCGCCGCAGCCGACAAGCGCCTCTACGTCACTAAGAACGCCGAAGGCGCGATTACCTCCGTGGCCGTAGACCTCAACAACGACGGGGAAATCGACTCCCGCGACATCTCGGCCGAAGGGGAATGGACCGCGGAAGCCAACGCCATGGCCTCCGACGAGCTTACTCCGGTAGTCTCGCTCACCAACGGCGCTGACATCCTCGAAGCTCCCTACTACTTCTATATGCCCGATCCGGAAACCGAGGGCGTGTTTATCCCGGAAGCAATGACCGTCAAACTCAGCGACGAAGGCTTCGTGCTCCCGGTTCTTGTGCAGACTCCCGGAGGAAAGCTTAACTCCACCTCCAACTGGCAAGCCTCCTCAAGCAACACGTCATACAGACTTGACCGCACGAAAATCACAACGCCCTATACCCTCGTCGACGACACGTACAACGCCGTTCCGACATTTGTAGGCACCACAGGCACTACTTACGTTCGCTATCGTCCGCAGAAGGTAGGCGAATACGCGTACTACGAATCCAACTATATGACGCTCACCATCGAGGCTCCCGAAGTACCGATGACTTCCATTACCGCGTCGGTCGACGAGGTAGAGAGCGGCCTGAACAAGGTGATACCGTTCGAGTACACTTACGAGCCGGAAAACGCCACCTTCACAGCCGTAAAGGTAACCTCGGGTAACACCCAGGTAGCTACCTGGAGCGCATCCGCCGGCCTGAAAGCCACCACCAAGGCCGGAACCGCCGTTATTACCATCGCCAGCGCCTACGACTCCGCAGTCAAGGATGAGTTCACCGTGACAACGCGCCTGATGAACCCTGTGACCAACGTGACCTTCGGCCACGCGACCGAGGAAGGGGTAATCAACGTGCCTGTGCGCCAGCTCGTCGACCTTCGTCCGATTGTCGAACCTGCCGACGCAGACGTTCCCGGAGTGACAATCACCCTGAGCGACAACGGCACCTCTAAAGATGATATGACCTGCTCGACCTATAAAGTCAACTGGTGGGACGTGAACAACGTGAGAAGCCAGTTCCTCGAACTTTCCGGCCATCGTCCGACCGGCGACCACCCAGCGAAACTGCTTGTCAAATCGGACGATGGAGCGTTTGAGCGCGAATTTACCGTAAACGTAATCGAAGCCGACCGCACGCCCCTTGAAAACGGTTACACCGAAGGCACCATCATCCTCAACGAGGAGTGGTTCGGTCACACAAACGGCGGCCTGAACTATGTAACCGAAGACGACGAACTGATTTACCAGGCATACGAACGCGAGAACCCCGGAATGTCGTTCGGAGCGACCTCGCAGTTCGGCGGAATCTGGGCGGGGAAACTGATTGTAGTCTCCAAGCAGGCCAAGGACGGGGGCGATCCGCTTCCCGGCGGTGGCCGGCTCGTGATAGCCGACGCCAAGACTCTCAAACGCCTCGGCAGCCTCGACAATCTCGAATATGACGGCAAGAGCGGCGACGGACGCGCCATGGCCGGAGCGACACCCGACAAAATCTATGTCGGGTCCTCCAACGGCATTTACATCGTTGACATCTCCGACCCCGCCTCCCCTGTCATCACGGGCCGCATAAGCTCCGGCGAAGACAGCGCCGACCTCTATAACGGCCAGACCGGCGACATGATCAACGCGGGCAAGTACGTGTTCGCGGTAATGCAGAACAAGGGTATCCTTGCCATTGACACCCGGACAGACGAGGCGACCCTGATTGCGGATGCCAACGTACAGGGTGTCACGCAGACGGCCGACGGCACTGTATGGTTCGCCACCCTCCTCACTAACAACGAAACCGCATCGGTATTCGTGGGCCTAAATCCCGAAACCCTCGAAGAGACCTCCCGAGTAACAATGCCCGCCTCCATAGGGACCGTAGTCTGCGGCTGGGGCGCATGGCGTTCGACAGCATTCAAAGGCTCCTATCTCAGCAATGACCTCTGGTTCGTAACCGGGGCCGCAGGAATTATGGGGGGCGCTTCGGGCGACTACTACCGCTACCACGTAGGCGACAATCCCGAAGGCATCCAGCCGTTCTTCACCCTCTCGAACGTTACCGGTATCAACGGCTTCGGAGAAGAGGTGGGCCAGATGACCTACGGCACTCCCGTATTCGACGACCGCAACAACCGCCTCGTTGTCATGGCCGGCCGCAAGGGAGCCGCTTCCGGCGGCTACCGCGACCACTGGCTCCACTTCGTAGACGGCGACTCGAAGGAAATTACCAAGACCTTCCATCTCGACCCCTACTATTGGTTCCAGTCCCTCCCGATTATCCCCGACAAGCATGACGCGGAAATCAACGTGGAGGACATCACGCTCGACATCGCCGACGGCCAGACTGAAATCGACCTTGCCACACTCGTCACCGACCGCGACAATATCGACGCCAACATCCGCCTGTCGCTGCTCGATACGCCTGCTGTAGCCGAAGAAAACGAGTCTCAGACCATCTGCGCCGACGCCGCCCTCGACGGCCGCAAGCTGACCGTCATTCCCCATATCATGGGTACCCGCCAGCTTACCATCGCCGCCGAATCAAACGGCCGCGCCGTAACAAAGACCATCAACCTGACCGTTACCGACCAGGCAACCGGCATCGGCGAGACCGAGGCCGCCGGCGGCAGCATCTCGTGCGACGGACACCGCGTCTACTTCCGCGGTCTCGACACCGTAAAGTTCGCGGTCTACGACACCAACGGCCGCGAAATCACCCGCTTCATCGTTGACGGCGACTACTTCGTTGCCGGATTCTCGGTTGCCAACGGGCTCTACATACTCCGCGGCTCCAACGGCGCGACGGCCAAATTCATCCTCAACAAATGACACTGATTCGTTCCTTGTTCATAACCGCGACAATGCTCGCGGCAGCAGCCTCCGGGCCTGTTGCCGCGGGCAACGTCAATTATTCCGACGGGGTCTTCTTCATTAACGAGGACTGGTATGGACACCAGAACTCTACCGTCAACTTCCTGAAGCCCGACGACCCGGAAGGGAACTACTGGCAGTACAGGGTGATCCAGGCCGAGAACCCGGGCCGGGAACTGGGCTGCACGAACCAGTACGGGGCGCTGTGGCACGGACGGATGTACCTCATCGCCAAGCAGGAGAAAGACCCCGGAGCCACCATTACCGGGGGCCGCATTACGGTTGTCGACGCCGCAACGATGAAAATCCTCCACCAGCAGACCGAAATCGATCCCTCCGGCGCGCAATGCGACGGCCGCGGATTCGTCGGCGTGGACGAGCACAAGGGCTACATCTCGACCAGCAACGGCATATGGGTTTTCGACCTTGACACCTTTACCGTCACGGGACAGGTAGATGGTTCTGCCAACCCGAACGCCGGAGAAGGGAACGACAAGCCTAACACCGATCCTACCGGCTCGCTGTACCACGGGCAGTCGGGAACCATGGTGCTGGCCGAAGGGTGCGTTTTCGCCGCCCACCAGCAGTATGGCGTCCTCGTGATCGACCCCGCACGGGACAAGGTCGTAGAGGTGATTCCTATGGATTTCGTCCAGGAAGGGGCCGGTATCGGCTCGATTGTGCGCTCCAAGGACGGCGACCTCTGGCTCTCCGTCGCGAAGAACACCCAAGGGACAGGCGCGGCGCTGAACTACATCGCACGTCTCGACCCAAAGACACTGGAAACCGAGGTAATCGCCATACCGGAAGGGATGTACGGCCCGCATAATTCCTGGTACGCTTGGACTCCCGACGCGTTCACCGCCTCGCGACAGCAGAACGCGCTCTACTGGAAAGGGGGAGCCAACCGCTGGTTCTCCGGCACGCAAATCTATCGGTTCGACATCGACAGCCGCACCGTTTCCCTCTTCATCGATCTCGACAAGGAGGGCGCGAACTGGAAACTATACGGCTGCTCGCTGGGAGTCCACCCGGTGACCGACGAGATTTATATGTCGCTATACCACGAGTTCGGAACCCCGACGTACATCACCCGACGGTATTCTCCTCAGGGAGAAATCATCCGCGACTACCAGATGATTATGAACTACTGGTTCCCGTCCCTCCCCGTGTTCGCGGTAAAGGATGGCGGAGCCGGGCTTGAAACCCCGGCGACAGAATCATCGAGGGCATATATGGAATACCGCGACGGAATCCTCCGCATAGCCGGAGGAGCACCCGGTACCGCGGTCGAGATATATTCGGTCGGCGGCTCGTCCGTCATATCGCACCGGATTCCCGCTTCCGGCTCCGTAGAGATTCCCCTCGGAGGGACCCTCTCCTCCGGCCTCTACATAGCCCGCTGCGGCTCCTCGACCTTGAAGGTCGCCATCCCATAAACTTCCTGCGAAAACGAGAAAAGCGAATAATAACTCGCAAAATTTGCGAGTTATTATTCGCTTTTTCTGTTTTAGGGAGGTGGGGGAGGAGAAAATAAGCGGGAAATTTGTAACTTTGTCGGAATGATTCCCGAAAGGGTTGTTTTTAGTAGTATGAAGCTATTCAGCAACGAACAGATACGCGCTATCGACCGCTACACCATAGAGGTGGAGGGGATAGCCCCGGCCGAACTCATAGAGAGGGTGGCCGAGGGGGTGGCCGACGAGATTTCGGCCCGGTGGCGCCCCACAAAGCCCACAACCATATTCGCCGGCCCGGGAAACAACGGGGCCGACGCGCTGGCCGCCGCCCGCCTCCTCTATGACCGCGGCTTCCGCCCTGAAGTATTCCTTTTCAATATCGGAGGCGACAAGCTGTCGGCCGACTGCGTTTCGGCCCGCGACCATATGCTGCAAAGCTGCCCCGACATCGCGTTCAGCGAGGTGACGAGCCGTTTCACTCCCCCCGAACTGTCGCGCAACCACCTGGTTGTCGACGGCCTGTTCGGCTCGGGACTCCGCGAGGAGCTTCAAGGGGGCTTCAAGACCCTGGTGCAGTTCATCAACGAGGAGCGGGCGACGGTTGTCTCCATCGACCTCCCCTCCGGGATGTTCGGCGACTGGAATCCCCAGCTCGTCAACCGCAACACAATCCACGCCAACCTGACGCTTGCGATTCAGTTTCCCCGCATCAGCTTCTTCATCCCCGACAACGCCGAACTGGTGGGGGAATGGAAGGTGCTTGACATCGGCCTCAGCGAGAAAGCCGCGGCGCAGACCCCGGCGGAGTTCTGCCTGATCGAGAAGCGCGACGTTCAGCGCCGCCTTCGCCGCCGTAAGGAGTTCGCGTCCAAGGCCGATTTCGGCTCGGCGGTTCTCTTCGCCGGTTCCTACGGCATGATGGGGGCGGCGGTGCTCGCTGCCAAAGGGGCGCTGCGCGGAGGTGTCGGCAAACTTACGGTTACCGCCCCCAAGTGCGGCAACATCGTGTTGCAGACCGCCGTTCCCGAAGCCCTATACCGCCATAACCGGGGCGACCTGGTAATGGTCGAGATACATCCCGACCACGATTTCGCAGCCGTCGGCATCGGCCCCGGCATCGGCACCAACGAAATGACCGTCAAGGCGATGGAGGACTTCCTGGCCTCCACGAGCCGCCCGGTGGTGCTCGACGCCGACGCCCTCAACTGCATCGCCCTCCGCCCGGCAATGCTTAACACGGTCCCTGTCCTGTCGATCATGACCCCCCACGCCGGAGAGTTCGACCGCCTCTTCGGGCCGCAGCCCTCGGCAGAGGCCCGGCTCCGCAAGGCAATCGAGATGGCGAAATACTACAATATCTTCATTATCCTCAAAGGGCACCACACCGCGATCGTGCGCCCCGACGGGAAAGTGTACTTCAACTCTTCCGGCACCCCCGCCATGGCCACAGCCGGGAGCGGCGACGTGCTGACGGGCCTCCTGCTCGCGATGCTCGCCCAGGGCTATCCCCCCGAGCTGGCCTCGATAATCGCGGTCTACATCCACGGCCGCGCCGGGGAAATCGCCGAGGAGGCCCACGGAGAATACGGCGTGACCGCCGGAGACATAGCGGAAAACATCGGCCGCGCCATAAAGGAGACCATGACAAAATAAACGACACCACCCATGAAGCATCAAATATTCGCGCTGTGCGCCATGGCATTATGCTCGGCAGCACTCCCGGCGCAGAACGTACAGCGCCTGACGGCCACCAAGGCGAACGAATACGCCCTGGTCTACAGCCTCCCCTCGACCGCGCTGTCGGTGACGCTCGAAGCAGAAGTGACCGAGAAAAAGCCCGGCGAGTTCTTCAAATACGCCAAGCGCTACCTCAATCTCGACAACCCCGTTACCGCCGAGAGCCATTCGGCACGGCTTCTGAGCGCCACAATCGGCACCCGCGGAATCCCCAACGAGGATGAGCGTTACACCGTGCAGTTCAAGAGCGGAGCGCCGACCTTCATCCTCCTCTCGCCCGACGGGATACCCCTCGCTGTTAATACCGAGGAGACCTCCAAGCAGCGCGCGCAGGAACTTCCAGTGTCGAAAGACGCGCTTCCCACTCCCCTTGAAACCCCGGCGGCGCGCCAGGTCGTGAGCCAGGAGATGATGCAGAGCCAGTCGACCGCCAAGCGCGCCGAACTGGCCGCGCAAGCTATCTTCGCGATCCGCCAGACACGCAGCGAACTTGTCTCCGGGCAGGCCGAGACTATGCCCCCCGACGGGAAGTCGCTCCAGCTTATGCTTGACAACCTCGAAGCCCAGGAACAGGCGCTGATGGCTATGTTCATGGGCACCACCTCTACCCGAACTGATGTCGCGACATATACCATCGTACCCGAAAAGGAGATGAAGAACTACGTCGTCGCCCGCGTCTCCCCCCTTGACGGTCTCGTGGGGGCTGACGACCTTTCCGGCGCGCCGGTGACGCTCAACGTATCGGTCATCTCCAACGGCGAGCTCCCGACAAACGACAAAGGGGAGGAGATTCCGTTCCCGAAAAACGGATTCGCCTACCGCATTCCGGGCGAGGCCCGCGTAAGCGTCAGCTACGACGGGGAGACCTTCGCCGACGACACGGAGCAAATCGCCCAGTTCGGCGTTGTCTACGGCCTTTCCCCGGCGACAATCGGCGACAAGAAGGCCCCGCAGTACGTCATCCTTGACCCCGCGACCGGCGCGGTCGTAAAGACCGGCGCCATGCGCTGAACCCCGTAAACCATACCACTTAGACCTAATAACCACCATTTCCCGAAGAGAGAAAAAATGAGAAAATGGAGAGTTGAAGACAGCTCAGAGCTTTACAACATCCCGGGCTGGGGACGCAAATATTTCTCGGTCAACGAGAAAGGCCATATGGTAGTCACTCCCCGCGAAGGACTGGCCCCGGTAGACCTCCGCGACGTGATGGACGAGTTGCAGGTTCGCGACATCACGGCCCCGGTGCTCCTGCGCTTCCCCGACATCCTCGACAACCGCGTGGAGAAAATCTCCAACTGCTTCAAAAAGGCAGCCGAAGAGTACAACTACAAGGCACAGAACTTTATCATATACCCCATCAAGGTTAACCAGATGCGCCCCGTGGTCGAGGAAATCGTAACCCACGGCCAGAAGTTCAACATCGGCCTCGAGGCTGGCTCCAAGCCCGAACTCCACGCTGTGCTCGCGACAAACATCGACGACAACGCCCTGATTATCTGCAACGGATACAAGGATGAGAACTACGTCGAGCTGGCCCTGCTGGCCCACAAGATGGGACGCCGCATCATCCTCGTCGTAGAGAAACTTAACGAGCTGAAAATCATTCTCCGCGTTGCCCGGCGCCTCCAGATTACTCCCGAAATCGGAATACGCATCAAACTCGCCAACTCCGGTTCCGGCAAATGGGAAGAGTCGGGGGGCGACCAGTCGAAGTTCGGCCTTAACTCCTCGGAGCTGCTACAGGCTATCGACTTCCTCGAAAAGCACGAAATCACCTCCTGGCTGAAGCTCGTCCATTTTCATATCGGAAGCCAGATTACCAAAATCCGCCGAATCAAAAACGCCCTGCGCGAGGCCGTGCAGTTCTTCGTGCAACTCTCGAAAATGGGCTTCCGTATCGACTTTGTAGACATCGGCGGGGGACTGGGAGTCGACTACGACGGCACCCGTTCGGCCGCATCGGAAAGCTCGATGAACTACTCCATCCAGGAGTATGCCAACGACGCTGTCTACTCCGTTGTCGACGCTTGCGAGAAGAACAACCTTCCGCAGCCTAACATCGTGACCGAGACCGGGCGCTCCCTTACCGCCCACCACTCAATGCTGATTTTCGAGGTGCTCGAAACTACCTCGCTTCCGACATGGAAAGAGTCGGAGGGGCTGAACGGCGACGAGCACGAGCTGGTGAAGGAGCTTTACGACATATGGGACAAGCTCAATATGCAGAACCTCTTCGAGGGATGGCACGACGCGATGCAGTGCCGCGAAGAGGCCCTCGACATGTTCTCGCTCGGAATCATCGACCTGCGCACCCGCGCCCTGGTTGAGAAACTCTTTTGGGAAATCGCACGCGAAGTCGGCCGGATGGGTAACCAGATGAAACATCCGCCGGAGGAGCTGCGCAAGGTTGCCAAGATGCTCCCCGACAAATATTTCTGCAACTTCTCGCTTTTCCAGTCGCTCCCGGACTCCTGGGCAATCGACCAGCTCTTCCCCGTGGTGCCTATCTCGCGCCTCGATGAAAAGCCGACGCGCCTGGCGACCCTCCAGGATATGACCTGCGACAGCGACGGCAAAATCGCGTACTTTATCTCCCCGCAGGGTGTGGCGACTTCCCTCCCCGTCCATCCGCTCAAAGCCGGAGAGCCTTATTATATAGGCGTGTTCCTTGTCGGAGCTTACCAGGAAATTCTTGGCGACATGCACAACCTGTTCGGCGACACCAACGCCGTGCATATCAACTGCTACAAGGACCACTACGAAATCGACCAGGTAATTGACGGCGAGACCGTTGCCGAAGTGCTCGACTATGTGCAGTTCAACCCCAAGAAACTCGTGAGAAACGTGGAGACCTGGGTCACCCGTGCCATGAAGGAAGGCCGCATCACCCCCGAAGAGGGGCGCGAGTTCCTTTCCAACTACCGCTCAGGACTTTACGGCTATACATACCTCGAAAAAGACTGATGACGCGCCACTTCATCCACCTGGCCTACCTGGGCGCTAACTTCCACGGCTGGCAGCGACAGCCCCACGATGTCAGCGTCCAGCAGGCCCTCGAAGAGGCGCTTGCCAAGTACTTCCGCCTGGAAATCCCCGTTACGGGAGCCGGGCGGACAGACGCGGGGGTCAACGCCTCGATGATGATTGCCCACTGCGACCTTCCCGAGCCTCTCGCCGACGACAAAGCCGCCGTCAGGGCACTCAACAGCATCCTCGGCCGCGACATAGCTGTCTATTCGATTACGCCGATGCACCAAGAAGCCCACGCACGCTTCGACGCGGTAAAGCGCACCTACCGCTATTTCGCCCATACAGTCAAAGACCCCTTCACGGGGGGCCTCTCCTGGCAGGCTCCTGCCACCCTCGACTTCGACGCCATGAACGAGGCAGGGAAAATCCTCCTGGGGACAAGCGACTTCACATCGTTCTCTAAGCTGCACACCGACGTAAAAACCAATATCTGTGCGGTTTCTGAAGCCCGCTGGTTCCCTCTCGAGGCTCCGGGGCACTGGTGCTTCCAGATCAGCGCCGACCGCTTCCTGCGCAACATGGTCCGCGCCGTAGTCGGCACCCTCGTGGAGGTAGGCCGCGGCAAACTGACGCTCGACGGCTTCCGCGACGTCATCGACCGCCGCGACCGCTGCGCCGCCGGCACCTCCATGCCCGCCTCCCCCCTCTTCCTCCACTCCATCCTCTACCCCTACCCGGTCCGCTAACCACACCCACATCTTCTCCTAACGCGCACACCCTTAAACAGTATTTTGAGGGCGCATATCCGTATATCACAGAAAGAATAGCCATTCCGAAAGAAAACACTCTCCACATATTTGATTCACGCCAGTCATCAATTAAAAGGAAATCGCTGATAGTCAATGCACAATCCACAAATTAACTTATTTTAACTATTGGGGGGGGTAATTTCATAATTTATGTTTACATTTGCAAAAAAACACCGATTTATCTCTTTCCAGTCGCCGGTGATGCAATGTAAATAATCCGGGGAGAAGCGACTGCCCCCCACAAACCAAACCTATCAGCTAAAAAGCAATGATGAAAAAGCTTTTCTCGTTCTTATGCCTTGCGTTGTCGGTGGCAACCATCGCACAAGCCCAAATCACAGTCGGAGAAAACACATCCCAGACAATCCGGACAGGCAACCGCGCCGAACAGGGCGATTTCGGCCTTTATCTCGGAGCTACAACTACTATGTTCAAGAACATCGGCTCAAGCACCAAACTGGAGGCGCTCCCACTAATCAACCTTAAATATATGGTAACCGACAAACTCGAGGGGCGTCTCGGTATCGAATGGTGGAGAACCACCGACACAACAAAAGGCGACGAGTTCAAGAACAGCGAATTTGAAACCAACTTTATGTTCTACCCCGGCATCGCCTACCACTTCAACCGCTCTAATATTCTCGACGTATATGTCGGCGGAGAGCTTCCTATCGGCGGCGGTAATTTCGGGAAAAAGCAGGAAATAGAAGACGAGGACGACAAGGAGGAGACAGTCAGCAACTTCCGCATCGGCTTAGGTGCGTTTATCGGTCTCCAGGCTTATATCTGCAATCTTCCGCTCGCAATTGGCGTAGAATACGGAATAAGCCTCAACAACTATCACTACGGCGACGGAGTGATGACCCAGGACGGACTGACTTACTCAAAAGACACGAGCTACAACAAGTTCCGCCTCGGCAATCAAGCCCGCTTAACACTCACTTATTTCTTCAAGCCCTGACAAATGAAACAAATTGCATTGATCCTCGCATGCGTGTTCGCCTTTATGGCGACATCGTGCGGCTCCCTGTCCAAGAGCAAATCATACTCGTTTGACGAGGTGCGCTTGGAAATGGGGATGAATGACCTTGATTATCTCGGTGAGGCTGAAATCTCTGTTGAGTACACTTCCTACCTCGGAATTTTCAAGAGTATCGAAAAAGTTAACGGCGAAGTATATAACCCGGTTCACAAAAAGACGCTGACGATGCCCAAAAGCTGCCGTTTCCGCAATCGGAACCTCGACGCTGCCGCTTACAAGCTCGTAGAACAGTATCCCGACGCCGTCTATTTCCAAATCGTTTTCGAAACCAAGAACAAAGACAAGCTCTTCCTTGGCAGCGTCAACAAAGAGACAGCGAAAGTCAGAGCCTACAAACTCAAAAAATAAATAGGCTCGATACAAGCTGGAAATGTGAATACAGAGGGGGTGTAATCAAACGGCGCGCTGCCTGTACGGCTACACCGAGTTCGAGTTGTTACACCCCCTCTTATGAATACCGCACTAATGTAATATGACCACTGTCGCGAAATATTTCCGAATTGCCTTATGGTCGGCATTTGCTATGATTCTGACAAGTTGCGAAAAGGATGCTCCCGATTTGTCGGACGTTGTTGTCATTGTCACACCGAGCGCTGATACCAAAATCGAGCTCTCGTCGGGGGAGAAATTCCAGTACTCATTGGAAATATCCACCATTCACGATTATGTGGCAAATCTGCGCATTACCTCCTTCGACCGCCACAACGGAGAAACATTATTGGCAGACTTGGATTTCAACCAAAAGAAATTCCAATACAAGTTCATTTTCACTGCGCCTCAAATTGAGACTGAAAACTCAGAAGTCCTGCTGACATTCACTGTGACCGATAACCAAGGCAACGAGGCGACAGCAACTCGCACGATTGCCATTCACAACAAAATGGTCTCTCTGAAAGAAATAACCGGAATCGTTCTATATGCGCCATGTACAGGCTTGCCCGATGCTCTGTCATTGGAGAATGTCACTCAGACGTTCAATCTCGCCGACTCACCCACTCCTGAAATCGCTGACATCTTTATGTCGCTGGACGAACGCACAGACGAGCTGGCATGGGGAAGCAACACACGCGCCAAGTTCTTACGCAACAATACATTCAACTATGCTGAAGCATCCGCGAAAAGCATATCATCCGTATACGAGAGTTCGACCCGCCAGGACAATGTACGGGATATTAGAGTGAATGACATTATATTTGTAGGCCACGGAACGACTGCGGAAGGCGTTTTTATGGTCGTGAACGTAATCCAGTCGGCAGACCGTCCGTTCTGCATCCATATGAACTACAAAGGAATAGGACTGGCGGATTCTGAAACCGAAGATGGTTCTGATTCAGAAAATGACACAATCGAAAGAGACAATCCAGAACAAAGCCGTTAGGTCGAATTAACCAGGTTCCGTCTCACTAACTCTATCTTCATATAATATGGCGCCGCGTCAAAAAGAAAAGACGCGACGCCTTCTTACCCATATATAGATCAGGGGAGGTAACTCAGAGGGGGAGGTAGAGGTCCGGGAGGGTGAGGTCGCGGAGGAGGTCGGCATATGCGGAGGCGACGGCGGAGGCGAAACGGGCGCCTTTCTCGGGGGTCGCAGCTGCCGGTGAACCGATGCCGGTGTCAAGGGAGACGCGGTTCCAGGCCCGCGGAATCCAGGCGATGCCCCGGCGCAGGGTCTCGGGCGCGAAGCCTCCGGCTCTCCCCTCCCCTGCGTCGGCGAGATTGACGAGTTCGGGGTGGTAGTACATCATGACGGAGGTCTCCAGCTCGTCGGCATGGTCGCCGGGGTTGTCGAAGTACTCTTTGGCGGGACATACCTTGAACCATTCGCTGGTAGCGATCAGCATGTCGGGAAGGTCAATCGACAGGTCGCGAATCATACTCTTGAAAGTATTGCCGCCGTGGCCGTTTATAATCAATAGCCGCTTTATTCCCTGATGGTCAAGCGAGGATGCGATGTCGGTCAGCACGGCCTTCTGAGTCTCGTAACGATAATGGACGCAGAATTTCAGTTCCCGCTGGCCCGGATTCTGCGCTCCGAGAGGCACGGGAGGCATCACCATAGCCCTTACTCCGTACTTCTCGAACGCATTCCGGGCGGCATCCACCGCGATATCGTGGCTGAGAATGGCATCCGTCAGGTATGGCAGATGGTAATTGTGAGGCTCGGTAGCGCCCCAGGGGAGTATGGCGACGCTGTAATCAAGTTTACGCGTCGTGCCATAGTTGCTGACGCTCAAATCTATTTCCTTGTTATTCATTGTTTTCCATAATTGCATAACGGGAGATTCGCGGGGTGCGAACCCGCGGCTTTACCTCGCCGCCGATAATGTACAAATTGTTTCCCTGGCCGGGCACCATCGCAGCTCCTGCCCGTGCGGCATCGCGGCTGCGGGCGAAGACGCTCCACCGAGATGTCTCGGGGTCAAACACGAATATATTGTCGTTGGAGCGGTACCAGGGTGCGGGATGCGAGAGGTAGTCGGGCGCGGGATCGCGCAGGGCTTCGAGGAATATGTCCTTGTTGACGCCCCCCGCGGCCACTATACGCCCATCTGGAAGCGCGCACGCCGCCCCTCCGCCGAGCGAGACGGCCTCCCCGTTTTCGTTAACAGGCGCAGGAAGCGCAGACCACCGCTTCTTCGCCGGATTGTATCGCAGGCCGTCGGTTTCGAGCGTCGCCTGACGCGCCTTCTTGCCCCGCATATGGGCCGGAGCGAAGCCGCCCCAAAGGAACAGGTTCCCGTTGGAGGCGGCCATCACGGGCTGTATGCGAGGATTGCCGGGGAGGTCGCGGAGGCGCTTCCATCCGGCGGCGCTGTTGTCAAGGTCGAGGGCGAACAACACATTACCCGGCACTCCGTCGATATTCCCTCCGGCCACATACACAACGTTGCCAATCGCGGCGGCTGCCATATTGTCAACCGCAGAAGGGAGCGACGGAAGCCGCGTCAGATTCGGAACCAGCCCGTCGATATCCAGCAGCCACACGTCTTTAGAGGAAGCACCGTCAGCGATACCCCCAATCAATATCAATCCCTTAGAGGTCTTCGCGGTTGCGCCGTAGGCCGTCTGAGCGGGAAGTTCGCCGATTTTACGGATTCCACCCCGAGCGAGGCTGTCGCCGACATAGATGCCCTTGTAGAAGCGCTTCCGGCTATCTTTGGCGAGAGGCTTTTCCGGGAAGTTGCACCCTCCGGCCATAACCAGCCGCCCGTCAAGCACTCCGGCAAAAGGAGCGGAGACACCGAACTCATGCCCGGTCTCCGCGACATCGGGATTCTCCACCTCCAGTCGGAACGTGGAGGCCGGAAGCCTCATGTCGTTAACGAGGTTGGCGCGGGTAAACGGCTGCCACGCATAGCGTACGTAACAGGGCTTGCCGACCTTTTCCGAGCGGACCACGACCACGCTGTCGCTCTCCACGACTGCCGAGGCCGGAGAATACAGCCCCTCGATTTCTGCCACCTCGAAGCCTATTATGTTGTCGCCGGAGGCAGAACTCATTCCGGTTCCGTTGGCGAAAGTAACCGCCACCGCGTCGCCCCTGTTCACGGCCCTGACCGCATCCGGCCCGGAAGCTACTATGTCGCGCCCGTAGGAGTCACGAAGCGCGAGGAGCCCTAACCGCTCGCCGACGGGGCGTTTGTTTTTCGGGTGCACGTCAAGGGAATCCCCGAGGTCGGAGCTGACAGCCATCGCGACGTTGGGCAACCGCCGGGCCATACGGCGCTGGCTGTCGCGGAACCGCGGCCACGAAGGGCGGTCGATACCGCTTAACTGCACGAAGTAAAACGGCAGGGAGCTGTCGGCGAAATATTCGCGCCAGTCAGCGACAAGAAGCGGGAACAGCTTCTCGTGAATCTCGACATTATGGGCGTTGCTCTCCCCCTGATACCATATCACCCCGGCCACGGGATAGCTGTCGAGCGGTCTGATACCGGCCGCGAACAGATATGACGGCTCGTAGGGATGGCGCCCCGTCGGGGAGTTCTTAGTGGCGCGCTCCTGGCACCATTTCTGCACATAATCGTTCCTGCGCCAGTCATTCAAAGCCTCGGGCATCTCCCTTTCGAGGGCCTCGACCGATATCCAGGCTTCAGCCGGAGCACCCCCGACAGCGTTGGAAATGACCCCGACCGGGACATCGAGGCTGTCGCGGAGCTGCTTCGCGAAATGGTAAGCGACCGCCGAAAGCCCTCCGGCATCGGCGGGAGTCACCGGCTGCCATCGCGCCTCGCGGAAATATCCGAGCCGGTCAACCAGGGCGCGTACCGAATCGGGCCACTCGACATTCGCCGTAGCGGCTACGGGACGCATATTGAAAAACCGCAGTTCCGGGTCGTCAGCAGAAGCGATAACTTCACGCGCGCCCGTCTCCTCGGCAAGCGTGAAGGCCATATTGCTCTGGCCGCTCGCGAGCCATACCTCTCCGGCAAGAATATCCGAGAAACGGAGCGTCCTCCCCCCGGCGATCACAACCATTTCATACGTCGGGCCGGTCACAACCGGCAACGTAACCACTTCCCACCGGCCTCTGTTGTCGGCTACGGCGGAATATGTCTCGCCGTCCAGTGTGAGCGTCACGCGCTCGCCGGCATCGGCCCGGCCCCCTATCCGCAGGGGAATGTCGCGCTGGAGCACCATACCCGACTGATATACCGGGGCCATCGAGAGCCCACCGTAGTCCCCCGTAATCGCGCCGCGCACGGTCTCGGCCAGCAGCCCCGCCCCCTCCGCGTTGGGATGCAGCCCGTCGGGGAGCAGGTCGCGGCGGTCGAGCAGCGGGGTCTCGAAGTCGATAAGCTCGGCCCCGGCTGCCTGTGCGGTCCGGGCTACTGCGTCGCGCACATCCAGCCGCCAGTCGCGGGTGCCGGAACGGAAGCGGCGGTGCGTCGCGTTTACCGGCGAGATGTTGGCGAGAATCACTCTCGCCGCGGGATTAACGACCTTGAACGAATCTATCAGGGCGAGATAGTCGGTAACGAAATCTTCGGCGTAGTTGGGCCACGCGCGGGGGTCCGTATCGTTCACGCCGAGATGCACCACCACAATATCTGGCTTGAAGTCGAGCGCGGCGCGGAACTCCGGCAGCTTCATGTAGGGATTGTAGCCGCGGTTCATAAGGGTCGCGCCGGAATGGCCGAAGTTGCCGACCTCGTATCCGTCCCCGAGCATGCGCTGCAACTGCGAGGGGTAGCTGTTTACCTCGCGGTCGGGAATCTTCATTCCGAACGTGATACTGTTGCCCACGCAGGCTACTTTGGTTACGGCATCCGCATGAAAGGCCGCGGCGCACAATAACGCCACGGCCAGATATTTTGTCATTCCTTTCATCATTAAGCAAGAATGTTGTCGATCAGCTTGGCACTCTTGATCATCATGCGGGGGATATGGAACGGACCCTTGAAGAGATTGCCCTTGGCATCCTGGGCCACTGTACCGTCGCGGTGGAGGTAGCCGAACCATTCGCCGTAGACCGGGTCGGGGAAATGCTCGTATGCCCATTCGTTGGCCATGCGGTGCATCTCGAGATAGCGCGGGTCGCCGGTAGCCTCGAACGCGTAGAGCGACGCTATTACCGCCTCGGTCTGCGGCCACCAGAACTTCATATCCTGCGAATAGTCCTGCGGGGGGAATCCGCGGCAGTCGCGGAAATTGATAATGCCGCCGAACTCCTCGTCCCAGCCCCAGCGCCACGACCAGTCGAGAATCTTCAGCGCCGTGTCGCGGATTTCCGGGTTCCAGCCCCGGTGTTTGGCCTCCTCGAGCAGGAACCAGGCGGTTTCTATGCAGTGACCCGGGTTAATGACGCGGCCGCCGAGGGTGTCGATCAGCTCGCCGTCGGGCCCGACAGTCTCCAGCAGCGCCTCGAACTCGGGGTGCAGGAAGTAGGTAAAGAGGTCGTGGATCGAGCTGTCGATCTGCGCGTCAAGCGCCGGGTCGGCTATTGCGCGGCGCACGCAGGCGGCGGTGTTGATCAGAATCATCGTCACCGAATGGCCGCGGCCCGGCTGGGTAGACAGGTACTTCGGCTCCAGGATGCCCGGAGTGTTGATGAAGCGCAGCGTCTCCTTGAACAGGGCCAGCGCCTTTTCGGCATACTGTCTGTCGCCGCTCGCGATCGAGTACTCGCTCATCGCTATGATCGCGAAGCACTCAGAGAAGACGTAGCGGCGCTTGCGCAGAGGCCTTCCGTCGGCGGTAACCTCGAAAAACATCCGGCCGTCCGCGTCGAAGCAGTGCGCCTCTATAAAGTCGATACAGCTCTTCGCCATTTCGAGATACTCGGCGCGGCGCTCGATATTGTTATAGGCGAAGGAGTAGATGAAAGCACAACGCCCCTGGAACCACACCGATTTGGTGCCGTCCATCAGCCTCCCCTCCCGGTCGACGCAGGTATATACCCCGCCGTTTACGCGGTCCAGGCCGTGGCGCAGCCAAAAGGGGAGTATGTCGCCAGTCAGTTGCTCGCGGTAGCGCTTCCCCCATTCCGCGAGATACGGGCGTATTTCGTTATTTTCCATTGGTTCAGAATTTGTTGCAGCGGTCGAAGAAACCGATGGCCTCAAGCTCTTTCTTCATCTGGGCCTCCTCTTCGGGAGTCACGTTGCGGAACGGGGTGCGGTTCGGGCCGAGGTCCAGCCCGATAAGCTTCATAATCCTCTTACCCCCGACGATATTGCCGCGGTAACGGCATATGACGTTTATCACCTCCTGGGAGAAGTTCTGATGGTCGCGGGCGGCTTCGAGGTCGCCGCGCTCCCAGGCGTCGATGATGGCCGTCAGCTCGCGGCCGTTGTAGTTCGTTGTGCCGCCGATTCCGCCGCGGGCGCCCCCCATAGCGAGACAGGGGAGGATTGTCTCGTCCTGGCCGTGGAGCATATCGAACTTGCCGTCGCCGTAGAGGCGGCACTGGTTGTACTCATACAGGCTCTCGAACGTGTATTTGATTCCGGCGAAATTAGGCACCCGTCCGTCGACAGCCTTCAGAAGGTCGACCATCGGGAGATACGCCCCGTTGAACGCCGGGATATGGTAGTAGTAGAACGGAAGTCCGGGAGCGCCCGCCGCGATTTCCTCGATATACTTCACCAGCTCCTCCACGCGGCCGATTTTCGGGAAGGGGGGAGCCATAGCCCCGATGCCCCAGGCGCCTATTTCAGCAGCGTGGCGGGCGAGTTCGCGGCTCGAGCGCGCGCAGCAGCTTCCGACATGGACGATAACCTTGAAATCCTCGGGAGCGGCCTTTACCCAGGCCTCGGCCAGGCGCTTGCGCTCGTCGTCGGTCAGCATGTAGCCCTCGCCCGACGAACCGTTGATGAACACACCCTTGAGGCCGTTCTTCTTGAGCATCGCGGCATATGCCGGAATCGGTTCGTAGTTGACCTCGCCGTCGGGATAGAACGGCGTGAACGGCGCGTCAATCAGTCCTTTTATTTTTTCCATCATAAATTCGGTTTATTATGCTATTTATTCAGATTCTTCAGTTGCGATTTCCGCTTTCAGTTTCTCGCCGGCATCCTCGTCGGCCATATCGTCGGAGGTCGGGCGGAGCACTATAAGCTGCAGCGCCAGGGCGATCAGCAGTATGCCACCCATCATCGCGAAGCACATGCCGAGGCCGACCGATTCCGCCAGGCCCCCGAGGAGCTGGGTCGTAATCGCTCCCATTATGACCCCTAAGGAGTTCATGAATCCGTAGGCCATCGCCCGCTGACGCGGGGAGACGAACTGGCACAGAATCGGCATATTGTTGGCGTCGAACATACCGTAGCCGACTCCGAAGAAGAGCCCCGCGAGCACCGAGAACCAGGCGTTGTGCGCCAGCCCGATGAACACAAGCGCCGGAATCATCATCGCCAGCCCAATCGCGCTCGTATATATCCGGCCCCGCACATTGCGTTTCACCCAGCGGTCGCTGACCGGCCCCCCGACCATCACCCCGATAAAGCTCGAAACGGCGATTGTAAGCGTAGCCATCGGACCGGCCCATTCCATGCTCAGGCCGAGATTGTCGCGGAACAGCGTCGGAAGCCAGTTCTTGGTCGCCCACCCCGGAATCGAGCTGGATGCGAAAAAGAAGAGTATGACCCAGAACGCCGCCGAGCTGAAAACGACGGCGAAGGAGCGCGCAAGCGATTCCTTGCGCTTCGCCGTCCCGCCACCAGAGCCACGGGGGCCGGGAGCAGCGGCCCCGTGGCCCTGCTTCTCATGCAAGAGATATATAAGGAGCGCCGCGTAGGCTACCCCGATGATGCCGAACCAGTGGAATGTGGCCTGCCACGACCATGTCGTCGCCACCAGCGAGCCGAATCCGCCCAACGCCTGGCCGCAGTACAAACCGGTCATATGCAGCCCGATAGCGAGCGAGCGCCCCTTCCCGGTAAAATAATCGGCAATCAGCGACAACGCCGAGGGGATATACAGCGCCTCGCTGATACCCATAATACCGCGGAGCCACATCAACTGGTGGAAGTCAGTACAGTAGCCCATCGCGTAAGTCACGCCCGACCAGACGCCGAGCGACCCTACGATAAGCCATTTCCGGCTCAGACGGTCAGCGACAGCCCCCGAAAACGGGCTGGCAATGCCGTAGACCCACAGGAAAATCGCCATAAGCGCGCCGAATGCCTCGGCGTTCCTCAGCGCCGGAATGTCGAGCGCTATGTTGCCCTGCATCGTCGACAGCATCTGGCGGTCCATGTAATTCAACAGTGCGACCACCCACAGCAGCCCGACGACCATCCAGGGATAAAACTTCTTCTCTGAAATCTTCATGGTATCAATTCTGAATCCGGTTATATTATATGTAATATGTCCACATTTCCGTATTATTCCGCAAATTTAACTTCTTCGCGCCAAAACCGCAACCTCTTAGCCCGCAAACTTAACGGCAGCAGGAAAATAAATCGCCCGACGGCGGCGCACACTGCGTGGCCGGCCAGCCCGGTTAACAAATATTAACCGGCGTGTTAACGGCTATGAAGATGCGTAAAGCCCTGTTAAGGAATTTTTTGAGGAAAATAGTTGAAATTTGAAAGGTTTTTTGTAATTTTGCAGCCGAAATGCGGGGTAGCTCCGAATCCTCGGTCGCCGCGGCATTTCCTAAACACCGACTATTCAAAATTTTAAACATCAATTATCATGTCAGAAATCGCATCCCGCGTGAAAGCTATCATCGTTGACAAACTCGGCGTTGACGAAAACCAGGTTACCGAAACCGCAGCATTCACCACCGACCTTGGCGCAGACAGCCTCGACACCGTAGAGCTCATCATGGAATTCGAAAAGGAATTCGGCATCCAGATCCCCGACGACAAGGCTGAAAGCATCTCCACCGTAGGCGATGCCATCAAGTACATCGAGGAGGCTAAATAATCAGGCCCCTTCGGAAACAGCGCGGCACTGACCGCCGCGCGACCCCTCCCCTCTCCGTCAAACCCCACAGACCCATAGGAAACGCTGCCCTCGACAATGCGGCAGCGTTTTCACAATAGGGCTTCCTCAGAGAAAGCATACAGAATATGGAATTAAAAAGAGTAGTAGTGACCGGAATGGGTGCTATCACCCCTATCGGCAACGACGTGGAAACTACATGGAAAAACGCCCTCGCGGGCGTCAGCGGCGCTGCCCCCATCACCCATTTCGACGCCTCGCTTTTCAAAACCCAGTTTGCCTGCGAGGTTAAAAACTTCGACGCCAGCGAGCACTTCGACCGCAAGAAGCTCCGCCAGCTCGACCTATACGCGCAGTACGCGATGGTCGCAGCCCGCCAGGCCGTGGCCGACTCAGGCCTCGAAGAGGACCAGAACCTCGACAAGAACCGCGTCGGCGTAATCGTAGCCGCAGGCATCGGCGGCCTCCACACCTTTGAAGAGGAAGCTGGATATTACGCGATGAACGCCGCAAACGGCCCCAAATACAACCCCTTCTTCATCCCCAAGATGATCGCTGACATCGCCAGCGGACACATCTCGATGGAATACGCCTACCACGGCCCCAACTACGGTGTCGTTTCGGCGTGCGCATCCTCCAACAACGCCATCATCGACGCCTTCAACCTCATCCGCCTCGGCAAGGCCGACGTGATGCTGACCGGCGGCGCCGAAGCTGCGGTATACCCCGCGGGCGTCGGAGGCTTCAACTCCATGCACGCCCTCTCGACCCGCAACGACTCCCCCGAAACCGCATCGCGCCCCTTCAGCAAGAGCCGCGACGGATTCGTGATCGGCGAAGGCTCCGTTGTACTCGTGCTCGAGGAACTCGAACACGCCAAGGCCCGCGGCGCGAAGATTCTCGCAGAAGTAGCAGGCGGCGGCATGTCGGCTGACGCTTACCACCTGACCGCTACCCACCCCGAAGGCCTCGGCGCCATCCTCTCGATGCGCAACGCCCTCGAAGACGCCGGGATGAAACCCGAGGACATCGACTACATCAACGTCCACGGCACCTCGACCCCCGTCGGCGACATCTCCGAAGTAAAGGCCATCGTCGAAGTATTCGGCGACCACGCCCACAAGCTCAACATATCCTCCACCAAGTCGATGACCGGCCACCTCCTCGGAGCTACCGGCGCGCTCGAGGCGATGTTCAGCGTCAAGTCGGTGATGAACGACATCGTGCCCCCCACAATCAACCACGAAGAGGGCGACGAGGACGAGGAAATCGACTATACCCTCAACTTCACCTTCAACAAGGCGCAGGAACGCCCCGTGCGCGCCGCGCTCTCCAACTCCTTCGGTTTCGGCGGCCACAACGCCACCGTCATCGTCAAGAAGTACGAGGAATAATCCCCATCGCCCGGCGGCACACCTCGTTCCGCCCCGTGGTTAAAAATACAGGCGGCGCGCCCATACGACGCGCCGCCTTACTTTTTTCGCAAAATTAACTCAAAAACATTGCGTTGTCAGGAAAAACAGCTACTTTTGCAAATATCAATTATTAATCGCATTCTTTAAACCTGACATCATGCGCTCCCTAACAACCATTTTCGTCGCCATCGCGTTATCTACCTGCGTCGCGGTAAACGCAGCCCCGCAGGGCAACACCTCGGCCGACCGACAGCTCCGCCAGCTCGAAGCCCGCTACGACACACTCTCTAACCTCCGTTACACCAACGCCTACATCGAAGCCGAAAAAAGGGTAATCGAAGCCAAAATCGAAAAAATCAAACTCGGGGCGCTCTCCTCGAAACCCGGCTCCGATTACAGCTCATCAGGCAGCTCCGCCAGCCAGTCCGGCATCTCCGCGACCGAGTTAGACATAACCGGCCCGAAAGACATCAACAACGATCCCAAACAAAGTCCGTTGTGGAAGGTTGAACTCAGCGAGATGCTGATGGTCAACGACGACCGTACCTTCCTTACCGATTTCTCCCTGACCAGCAGGGGAATGAGGTACCCTATGTTCTCAATGGATTTGTATAACCTTTGGAACGAAGAACTTCACGCACTGAACAACAGCGCATGGGGCGAACAGCGGGAACTATCCGCAAAACTCACTTTTGAAGGTGAAACGTTTTCAACCAATGTCGTGATACAAAGCATGCTGAAAGAGGAATTCAAAGACTCCGAATGTGCAAGTATTTTCATGATGTTCAAGATTCAGCAATCAGAAGCGCCGAGGGTCTATAGAGCCTTGACAACCAAGAGGTTTCTGTCGATGACCATCGGCGATGTATATATTCCCCTCGACCAGTTTACAGATTCCAAAATCATATTCCGCGCCCTCCTCGACCGCCTGGGTACCAAAGTCAGCAAGGCGCGCAACCTCTAAGCATCATCTCTCCCCGGGATAATCCTACAGCCTCTCCCTGTCCCACCGACACATCATAAGTTCCGGCACAGACAGTCAAAGCAATCAGCTCTGACTGCCTGTGCCGCCCTCTTTTATAGCGTCCAATTCCCCCCCGATAAAATAACATCCATTACAATTTTCCACAGACCCGGACCATTCAAATGCAATCGGAATGAATTGAAACACACGGATTTTTTAGCGCACTGCGCTATAACACGGATGCGACGGATTCCCACGGATTTATTTTGTCCGGCTCTCGAATGGGAAATATTCAGGGAGAGTATCAACAAATCTCGAAAAATCAAAATCCGTGTTTTATCCGTCGCATCCGTGGGGAGCCTGCGACCATAAAAATCCGTGTGTCAATCATTTTATCCAGCTTATACCTCCATCCCGATTGCCCCGAGATTGTTGCAGGACAGCATTTGTGTAGGGGACGCGGCGTGCCGCGTTTACATTGCGAACAAGCAACTACCTGATTCCCAACCCAAACGCGGCACGCCGCGTCCCTACACCATATACAATGGGCCAAAACTCTTAAATCCACAACACCCTCTCGAAGATAATGACGAAAGAGCCTGGATAAGCCGTCATAGTGTGAAACTTTTTTCCAGGGCTGGCGCATGAGATTTAACTATCCTTAAAAACCTTGAGTAGATAGTCAA
>CAJUFH010000040.1 GCA_910585755.1 uncultured Muribaculaceae bacterium
ACTCCTCTTTCAAGAATGAAAATCTTGCGTCCTAGCCGATAGACGAATGGGCCGTAATCAACCCATCAGCTTTCACAAGCGGGTGGGAGACTCATTATTACGAGAATGTTTGGATAAGTAAATATCTTTGTCGAGGCTCCCCCTCAGAGGGGAGCGGGCGTTCCGCCGGAGAGCTTACGCGAGCTTGTTGATGTGGAGCGCGAGCTTGCTCTTGAGATTGGAAGCCTTGTTCTTCGAGATTGTCTTTTTGGCGGCGAGGCGGTCGAGCATGGAGGTAACCTTCACGAGGGTTGCCTGGGCCTCAGCCTTGTCGGTCATGGCGCGGAGACGGCGCACGGCGTTGCGGGCGGTCTTTGCGTAGTAACGATTGCGGAGACGGCGGGAAGCGGTCTGGCGAATACGTTTTAAAGCTGATTTGTGGTTAGCCATTTTAAGTTTAAACGATGTGTCTGTTGTTAATAAGGTAGCCCATAGGAGAATCGAACTCCTCTTTCAAGAATGAAAATCTTGCGTCCTAGCCGATAGACGAATGGGCCAACGCGTGGCGCAACAGTCCCGGCGAATACCGAGGCTTTTTGCGACTGCAAAGTTAGGATGTTTTTGGCTAACCACCAAATTTTTCGGCGCATTTTTTGTAATTTCGCGTCAGGAACCCCCGCCAAGCCCCGCCGGACACTCCGCCGGGCCGGCGGAAGGCCCTCCGAAACAGCAAACTTCCATCCTACATATGATTCTATGCTCGGCCTCTGTGCCGCAACTCGAAAGTCTGATTTCCGACCTGGCGTTCATCCTGCTCCTCGGGGCGGTGGTGACGCTGCTGTTCAAGTGGATAAAGCAGCCGGTGGTCCTGGGATACATCGTCGCCGGATTCCTCGCCAGCCCCAACTTCAAGCCCCTACCCTCGGTGACGACCGAGGCAAACATCGAATTCTGGGCCCAGATCGGAATCATCGTGCTCCTCTTCTCCCTCGGCCTGGAGTTCAGCTTCAAGAAGCTGGTCAACACGGGGGGCTCCGCCGTGGTGACGGCCCTGATAATCGTCGCGGGCATGATGGTAACAGGCTTCGGAATCGGCCACCTGCTCGGATTCACCAACATCAACAGCCTCTTCCTCGGCGGCATGCTCTCCATGTCGTCGACCACCATTATTATAAAGGCGTTCACCGACCTGGGGCTGCGGCAGAAGAAATTCGCCTCGCTGGTGTTCGCCGTGCTGATTGTCGAGGACCTGTTCGCGGTGGTGATGATGGTCATCCTCTCCTCCATCGCCCTCAACAACAGCGTCGAGGGGGGCGAGATGCTGATGAGCGTCAGCAAGCTGCTCTTCTTCCTGGTGATATGGTTCCTGATCGGGGTGTTCGTCCTCCCCTCGTTCCTCAACCGGTGCCGCGCCTACCTCAACAACGAGACGCTCCTGGTAGTCTCCATGGGGCTATGCCTCTCGATGGCGGTGTTCTCGGTGCTCTGCGGCTTCTCCCTCGCCCTAGGGGCCTTCGTCATGGGCTCGATTCTCGCCGGAACAAGCTACGCCGAGCGCATCGAGCACGTCACAGCCCCCGTAAAGGACCTCTTCGGCTCCGTGTTCTTCATCTCCGTCGGGATGATGGTGCAGCCCCAGGTAATCGCCGACTACTGGTGGCCTATCCTGCTCCTCTCCCTCGCCGTGATAGTCGGCATGACGGTCTTCGGCACCTTCGGCATGCTAATCACCGGCCAGAGCCTGAAAGTCGCGATCGAGTCGGGCCTATCGCTGACCCAGATCGGCGAGTTCGCCTTCATCATCGCAACCCTCGGCATGAGCCTCGGCGTGCTTAACCCCGAGATATACCCGATCGTGGTCGCCGTATCGGTGATCACGACCTTCACCACACCTTATTTTATACGCATGGCCGATCCGGCCTACCGCTTCGTAGAACGGCACCTTCCCCGGCGCCTCCACTTCCTGATTGACCGCTATCAGGGGGAGGCCGCCGACGCTACCGACGAGGGGGGAGGCTCGACCCGCGGAGCGTGGGCCGCGCTGTTGAAACGCTACCTGTGGCGCGTGGTGCTCTATTCCGTTGTGCTCGTGGCTATCTCTATGGTATGCTCGCGGTTCGTGCAGCCCCTGCTCGACCGCTGGATTCCCTCCTGGAGCCGCGTGGCCGGAGTCGTCGTGACGCTCTCCGCCATGGCCCCCTTCCTGCTCGCAATGGTGCTTCCCCCGCGCATGTCGGCCCGCTCCGCCGGAATCTCCGCCAGGCAGTTGCGCGTGCCCCGCATCGTGATGATGGTCTTCCGCCTGCTGATCGCCCTGGCGTTCATCGTCCATGTGCTCTCGTCAGCCTATTCCCTCCGCATCGGGTTCCTCATCGGCCTCGGATGCCTCTTCCTCCTTCTCATGACCCTCTCCAAGAACCTCAACCGCCGCCTTCGGGAAATCGAGACGAAGTTCATCAACAACCTCAACGAGCGCGACCTGCGCCGTACCGGAAAGCATAACAACCTCATCAGCGACCTCCACCTGGCCCACATCCACGTCGGCTACGCCTGCCCCTTCGTCGGCGAGCGCCTCGCCAACAGCAACCTCCGCGGCCGCTACGGCGTCGACGTAGTGATGATCCAGCGCGGGCCCCAGACAATTCCCGTCCCCTCGGGCGACACCCGCATCTTCCCCGGCGACACAATCGGCGTGATCGGCACCGACGAGCAGATTTCCGCCGTGCTCCCCGACCTCGAGGCGGGACAGGAACTGACCCCCACCGACACCCCCCCAGAGTTCCGCCTGACCTCCGTAGTCCTCACCCCGACCTCCCCCCTCGTCGGGCAGACCCTCGCGACAGCCGAGGTGCGCCGCCGCTACCAGACCCACGTCGTCGGCATCGAGCGTTCCGGCGAGTTCCTCGAGCATCCCGCCGCCGAACCCCTCCGCCCCGGCGACCGCCTCTGGACCGTCGGCCCCGCCGGCCACGCCGCCGCCATGAAATAATCCCCATCAATAACAAAGTAATAAAGTAATTATGAATAAGCCAACGCCTTCAAAAGAACTTGACTCCCGGATTCTTTACAGCCAAATTAGCGCTCTGCTCCACCAAGCTAGGGCTCAAGCTCTCAGTGCAGTAAACACCGCTATGGTACATTCTTACTGGCATATCGGCAAACTCATCGTTGAAGCTCAAGGAGGCGATTCCAAAGCCAAATATGGTGAAAGCCTTATCAATAACATAGCCGACAAACTTAAAGATGAGTTTGGAAAGGGTTTCGAGCGTGCTAATTTGCGCAATATGCGGCAGTTTTATCTTACTTTCCCAATTTGCCAGACACTGTCTAGCAAATTATCTTGGTCTCATTACCAACTACTTATGCGCATTGAAGACAAAGCAGCTCGACAATACTATAAAGAAGAGGCAGAAAAATGCCAATGGAGCGTAAGACAATTAAAACGGCAAATAACCACGTTCCACTATGAGCGACTTCTCATTTCCAAAGGAGACATAAGAATAAAAAACGAAATTTACTCATTAATTCCAGGTAAATTCGAGCCGGAAAAAATCATCCGAGACCCATATGTAATGGAATTCATAGGCATTCCAGAGCCATTTGCTTTCAGCGAAAGCGACATTGAACAAAAGCTCATAGACAACTTGCAAAAGTTCTTGCTTGAGCTTGGACGCGGTTTCTCATTTGTCGCACGTCAAAAGCGATTCACATTTGATGGGCGCCATTTCTATATTGACCTTGTCTTCTATAATTATATCATGAAGTGTTTCGTATTAGTAGATCTTAAAGTTGGCGAGCTAACCCATAACGACTTGGGACAAATGCAGATGTATGTCCATTATTACGAGCGCGAAATGATGAACGAGGGTGACAATCCGCCAATAGGTATCGTCCTTTGCGCCGATAAAAGCAATGCGGTTGTCGAGTACACCCTACCCCAAAATAACAATCAAATATTTGCGGCAAAGTACAAACTTTATCTACCTACCATAGAGGAACTTCGAAAAGAAATTGCAGAAAGCTATCGGACCCTCCAACAATCATAACACATCTACACACAAAAAATATTTCTAGTATCAAAAAACTCTTTCTTTTGCATATAAATATTTTTTATTATTATTTGGGCTCAGAATTACTATAGTCTCAAAATAGCATCTGTTATATCAAAATAGCATCTGTTATAATCGTTAGTTAGAATGAATTTATAAAGAAGACAGAATCAGCAACGTTGTTAATACCCCACTTATCAAAAAAAAATAGCTAAATGGAAAGTGATGATAAATTAGCTTCTGCTTTTTCAGAGCTACAAATTTGTGACATTATACAAGGAGGCAAATTTCGGTACCCTTCTGATGATGATTTTATGGAAAAAAGAGCTGCTATAATTGCGCTCAAAGCTTCTGAGCATAATCTGTCAATAATTGAAAACAAATCCATTCAATGGCAGCATCGTTTCTCTTTCTCTAATGAAAACGGTCAACACGCCACCATCTCATTATGGTTTGGCAAAAATGGCTATACAGGAAAAACGCAGATCATTCAAGCATCAGATACTCAATTTGGCTATTACTGCAATTCTATTTGCAATGAAGCTAATCTCTCATACAAATGTGATTATAATCCTGAAGGGAGAACTTACGCTACCATTCTATTCAATCATATCGTATTAATTTCGCATAACCTTGATATAGAGATTGTAAATGTCATTGAAGGGCAATGGCATGACACCTATTATTTAAAAACGGATGGCCTTTCAACTGTTCAATTCCACTATAATTGCGCCATGCGGTATACTTCAATCTCTCCTTTAAGTTCATTGGGACGTAAGGACGAAAAACTCAAGAAATTTCTTGCTTCATTCGAAGCATACCGCACACCTACTGGTTATAACTGGTTATAGTGCACAGTATTTCATATCCCCAGCGCCTTGAACATCTCTTCGGAGCTGCCGTACTTGTTTACGCGGCCGGAACGCACGTCGTCATAAGCCTCCTCAAGACCGCTTTTGCGCTTCTTGACGGGGCGCGCGATCGAGACTCCCTCGATCGAATTCAGTATTTTCTTCAGATGGGGGAGAATTGATGCGTTCTCCACGTTAATCGTTATCTGGGTCATAATCTCTTTTCTTTGAGTTGCAAATATATAACAAATTTTCCGGATTCGAGATTGTCTAAACGCGAAATACCGGCCCGGGGGAGGCGGTTTGCGGAAAAAAACGCGTAACTTCGCGGAAGAAACAGAAATAACCCCCTCCCACCCCTACGTTATGCAGGAAAAAATCATCATTCTTGACTTCGGCTCGCAGACGACCCAGCTAATAGGCCGCCGCGTGCGCGAACTCAACATGTATTGCGAGATCGTTCCCTACAACAAGTTTCCCGCTGGCGACGAGTCGGTAATCGGCGTGATTCTCTCCGGCTCCCCCTTCTCCGTCTACGACGAGAAGGCCTTCAAGGCCGAGCTCGCCGGAATCCGCGGCCGCGTCCCCGTGCTCGGAATCTGCTACGGCGCGCAGTTCATGGCCTACACCGACGGCGGCACGGTTGAGCCCGCGGCCTCCCGCGAATACGGCCGCGCGATTCTCGAGAAAGTCGACCAGGCAGACCCCCTAATGGCCGGAATCCAGCCCGGCTCGCAGGTATGGATGAGCCACGGCGACACCATCACCTCCATCCCCGCGGCCTTCCGCGCAATCGCCTCCACCGACAAGGTAGCGGTCGCCGCGTACCGCGTCGAGGGTGAGCAGACCTGGGGCGTGCAGTTCCACCCCGAAGTCTACCACTCGGAAATCGGGACCGACCTGCTGCGCAACTTCGTCGTCGGAATCTGCGGCGGCAAGCAGGACTGGAGCGCCGCCTCCTTCATCGACACCACCGTCGCCCAGCTCCGCGAGCAACTCGGCGACGACAAGGTAGTACTCGGCCTCTCCGGCGGCGTCGACTCCTCCGTGGCCGCCGTGCTCCTCAACCGTGCGATCGGCAAGAACCTGACCTGCATCTTCGTCGACCACGGCATGCTCCGCAAGAACGAGTTCGCCGACGTCCTCCGCGACTACGAGGGGCTCGGCCTCAACGTCGTCGGGGTGGACGCCTCCGCCAAGTTCTTCAGCGAGCTGGCCGGAGTGACCGACCCCGAGAAGAAACGCAAGATAATCGGCAAAGGCTTCATCGACGTCTTCGACGAGGAGGCCCACAAGGTGAAGGACGTCAAATGGCTCGCCCAGGGCACAATCTACCCCGACTGCATCGAATCCCTCTCCATCACCGGCACCACCATCAAGAGCCACCACAACGTCGGAGGCCTCCCCGAAAAGATGAACCTCCGCCTCTGCGAGCCCCTGCGGCTCCTCTTCAAGGACGAGGTGCGCGCCGTGGGCCGCGAGCTCGGCATGCCCGAACACCTCATCAAGCGCCACCCCTTCCCCGGCCCCGGACTCGCCGTCCGCGTCCTCGGCGAAGTGACCCCCGAGAAAGTCGCCGTCCTCCAGGAGGCTGACGCCATCTTCATCGACGGACTCCGCGAGAACGGCCTTTACGACCAGGTATGGCAGGCCGGAGCGATCCTCCTCCCCGTCCAGAGCGTCGGAGTGATGGGCGACGAGCGCACCTACGAGCGCGCCGTGGCCCTCCGCGCCGTAACCTCCACCGACGCCATGACCGCCGACTGGGCCCGCCTCCCCTACGACTTCCTGGCCGACGTCTCCAACAAAATCATCAACCGCGTCCGCGGCGTCAACCGCGTGACCTACGACATCTCCTCCAAACCGCCAGCCACAATCGAGTGGGAGTAATCCCCTCGGTTAGACGGCATACTCAAACTTTTTCAGCTTCGTTATGAAGTTCTCAATTTCAAACCTCGGCCCGATAGACTCGGCGGAAATGACATTAGCTCCGCTGACGGTTTTATGCGGCAAGAACAATACCGGGAAAACCTACGCCTCTTATTCCCTCTTCTGCTCCCTGGATTTTATCCGCCACGCCATTTCGTTTCCCGTGCCTGACGAGGCTATCAACGATTTGTTAGAGAACGGAGAGATCGAAATAGGGCTTGACCTGTCGCAGGAGGTTCTCGACGCGTATTTTGATATGGCGTCAAAACGCGCATGCGCGATGATCCCGGTATTTTTCGCCGCCGAGCCTTCCCATTTCAAGCACTCGAAGCTGAATCTCTCCGTCAGTCCCGACGACCTTGTCATACCCGTTTCTTTTTCAAGAACCCTCAGCGCCGGCAACCAGTACTCCCTCCAACTGTCGAAACCCAAAGGATCTCAACGGCTGACGGCCACCCTGCTGCGCAACGGGAAAACCCCTCTCAAGGAAGCACAGAAAGAAATCATCGAGAGCGTAATCGGGGATACCATCAAGGAAATAATCTTCAAGGATACGCTCCCGGCGATCACATTCACAAGCACCGAACGGACCGGTGCCCTGATGTTCCGCGACGAGCTGACCCCGGAGAAAGGCAAGGACATAAAAGCCCTGCTGGAGCGTCACCCCGACGATTTCGACGGGCTGGTTGAGGATGTCAGCCATTCGCTCTATCCTTTCCCGATAATCAAGAACATCAACTTTGTCAAGAACCTGCGTTCCATAGCGCTCAGGACCTCCCCCCTCGCAAAAAGATACCCCGGCCTGGTAACCGCTTTCGACAGAATTTCGGGAGGCCGGTATTCCGCTGATGAAAACGGAATTTTCTTCTCTCCGGCCGACACCCCCTCGCTAAAACTCGCGATGGAGGAAAGCTCCAGCTCGGCCCGGTCGCTCGTGCTCATTTCCTTCTGGCTGCGCCACCTCGCAAAAAAAGGAGACCTTCTGATGATCGACGAGCCGGAAATGAACCTCCACCCCGAAAGCCAGCGACTGCTCGCCCGGTGGGTGGCGATGCTCGTAAACTGCGGGGTAAAGGTGTTTATCACCACCCACAGCGACTACTTCATCAAAGAGCTGAACACCCTCGTCATGCTCAGAAAGCAGCAAAAAGCCGAGAGGATTCCCTCTCTCATGGAGGAAAACGGAATCTCGAAGAGCATGCTCCTGAATCCCAAGGATTTCCGTGTGTACGTCGCCAAACGTCCGACAAAGACAGCCAAAGACGGGACAACCATTTTAGGCAAGACAACAATCGGGGAAGCGCCCGTCGATTCTTTCTATGGCGCCGCGGTAAGCAGCTTTGACGACACCATTTCCCGAATCAACGAACTCCAGGAAGCGATTATCTTCAATGGATAGACAGACCCTCCGAAAGGCTTTGTGCGCCACATTCCCTTCTTCCGGCGGCGAGGTTGTCCTCAGGGAAACCGACAAAGGGGCAACCCTGCGCGAGATAACGGTTCACGGGCTTCCGGCTGAAGCCTATGCTGTCAAACTTGACGGGATAAAAGTCCACAAGCTATTCTTTGACAAAATAATAGGAGATTTTAACAAGCACGGCGACTACCTAATCGTTACCGACCGGGAGATGATTGTGGTCGAAATGAAATCGCGTAAAGAACTAACGGATAAGCTCATAGACGAATGTAAGCGGAAGTTCAAGTCAGACTGTTGCATCTTCGACTATTGCGATTCCGTTTTCTTCCGTATCCTGAAAAAGAACCCCTTTTTCAAGGGAAAGCCGATTTACTTTGTCCTGCTTTACCAAGGCGCTCCAATCGCCATCTCTCCGACCTCGGCGAAACCCTCCGAAAATCCTCCCAAACATACCGACCCGGAAGAATTTTTAAGAATCCCCGTTGCCGACAATGCCCGAGTCAACTTCCGCAAGCTGCTCGGCGAAAAATAAGCTTCCCCCCGCCACATTCGAGTGGGAGTAACCCCTCCTCACCTTCTAACAGACCACGTCGCGACAGCCCCGGCACCATTCCGCCGGGGCTGTCGCTTTATACTTACCCCCCTCAGAAGTACGCAGAAGCCGTCTGTTAATAAACTTTAATCATTTTTAACATTTGGGGGGGTAAAATTGCGGATTTCTTCCTACTTTTGCACGCTTTTATTACAAACGCTGTCAGGATTGCCAGCATAAACCTTCAATATCTACTTACTGCGGTTGATCCGCTACGATAAACCGATATTATTACGAATGAAAGGTACAACGAGATTCCCATATAACCGCGGATTGCAGCGACTGCGCAGCCTGATGGCCGACAGAGGCCGCCCAAGGATGCGTATCGGCTTGGAAACGGGACCGCGCAAGCGATAACCGGCACCGCGCAAGCCACCTCAGGGGAAGGGACGAAACCGACCGTCGCGCAATCCGACACACATCCCGCCATAGTTTAAACCTACCATTATCCGCCTCTCCAGGCACAGACTTTATGAGATTCAGATTTCCGGCACTTATATTCGGATTGCTATTGTGCGCTATGTCCGCCAACGCCCAGGACGTGGCTCTCAAGACCAATCTCCTGTACGACGCCACTTTAACCCTCAACGGTGGCGTGGAAGCTAAGTTCGCGCCCAAATGGACCGGCGACCTTAGCGCCAACCTCAACGCCTGGACCGTCGACAACCGCCGCTGGAAGCACTGGCTCGTGCAGCCCGAGGCACGCTACTGGTTCTGCCAGGCTTTCTCGGGCCATTTCGTCGGGGCGCACCTCCTCGGAGGCCAGTACAATTTCGGAAACCTCGACATGGATTTCAGCCTCCTGGGCACCGACTTCGGAAAGCTCAAGGACCACCGCTACCAGGGATGGATGGCCGGCGTCGGCATCGCCTACGGATATTCGTGGATTCTCGACCGCCACTGGAACTTCGAGGCCGAAATCGGCATCGGCTATGTCTACACCCGCTCCGACGTCTACGAGTGCTTCGACTGCGGGCAGCGAGTACGCACCGGCCTCCCCCACAACTATTTCGGCGTGACAAAAGCCGCCATTAACCTGATTTACACATTCTGAAACAATCTCCTATGAAAAAGTCCGCCGTGTCGCAGCTTATGGCCGGCATAGCCGTCGCCGCCTCCCTCCTTGCCGGTTTCAGCCGGGGAGCAGCCGCGCCTATGCTGAAAGTCAGCGACATCAAAATAGCCCGCCATGAAGGGGAGCTCTCCGTGGCCCTCGACATAAACCCGAGGAGCGTCAACCCGGGCCGCGACAAGGAGGTGGTTTTCACCCCCATCATCCGCTCCCTCGAAAGCGCCGACAGCCTCGTACTCCCTTCAATACGCGTAGCCGGCCGCAACCGCTATTACTCCCACCTGCGCAACGACGACCTCGCCGAAGGGGAGAAGGTATGCTACGCCGGAGCCAGGGAACCAATCGAGTACCGCCGCGACGTCCACTTCGAGCCATGGATGAACCGCGCGCGGGTCGACATGCGCGAAGAGGTCGCCAACTGCTGCGACGCGCCCGAGCCCTCCGGCCAGACCCCTTTGGCGCTCCTCGACTTCGAGCAGAAACCAATACGCCCGGCCCACCGTTATGTGGCCCTCCTCAGCGACAGCACCATCGAGCGCAGCGCCGAGGGACGGGCGTTTATCGACTTCATCGTCAACCGGACCGAGATACGCCCCTGGTACCGCGGCAACACCGCCGAACTGGCGAAAATCATCGCCTCCATCGACAAGGTGAAGAACGACCCCGACGCCACAATCACCCGAGTGACTATCAAAGGCTTCGCGTCGCCCGAAGGCTCCTACTCCAACAACGTGCGCCTCGCTATGGGCCGTACGGCAGCCCTCAAGGAATACGTCCGCGAGCACTACAACTTCGACCCCGAAATCATGTCGACCGACTACGAGCCGGAAGACTGGGGCGGCCTCCGCGCCTGGGTCGAGAAATGCACCCTCCCCCACCGCGCCGAAATCCTCGGCGTCATCGACTCCCCGATGGAGCCGGACCCCAAGGACGCGGAGCTTAAGCGCCGCTTCCCCGAGGAATACAAACTGATGCTCGACAGCGTCTATCCCGCCCTCCGTCATTCCGACTACACCGTCAAATACCGCATACGCACCTATGTCGACATCGAGGAGCTGAAACGCGTCTACGCCTCAGCGCCCGACCGCCTGCGCCCCGTCGACTTCCAGCGCGTCGCCGCGACCTTCCCCGAAGGGAGCGAGCAGTATAAGGAGGTATTCATGACGGCCGTCAAGGTCCATCCGCGCGACGAGTCGGCCAACCTTAACGCTGCCAACATCGCGATGGAGCGCGACGACCTCAACGCCGCCGCACGCTACCTGGCCAACGCGGGAGACTCCCCCGAAAGCGTCTACGCCCGCGGAGTGCTCGCCGCCCGCACCGGCGACACCCCCCGCGCCCGCGCCCTCTTACGCGCCGCGGCTGACCGGGACCTCGACCTCGCCGCCGAAGAGCTGGCGAACCTCGAGGCGGTAATCTCCGCCCCTACCGTCGAGTACCTAATCGAGCCGGAACCCGCGCACTGACCTCCGCGCCCCTCTCCAACCGAATCTCCTCCACCATAAGGATGAAAACAATAAACAATCACAATAATCACTTAAAACAACTGCAATGAAAAAAGTCAGCAGAATTTTCGCCGGATTAGCGGCGATCGCCCTGTTCACGGCGTGCTCCAGCGAAGAGCCCGTCGACGGCGGCAACCAGCCCGGCGGTACCAACCCCGTCGGCGACACAGCCTACATGAAAATCAGCATCGGCGACGTCAACGACTCAAACCCCTCTGGCGCTCCCAAAAGCCGCGCCGACTACGATGACGGCGTAGCCAGCGAGCACAACGTCAAGAACGCGCAGTTCTTCTTCTTCGACGCAAACGGCGTCTTCGTCCTCAAGGGACAGATGATCGACCCCGCCTTCACTGAAGACAACCCCGCCGACGAGAACATCGAGTACATGAGCTCCGACAACATCCTCGTCCTCGAAGGTCTTACCGAGAAAGGATGGCCGGAGTACATGCTTACAGTGCTCAACGCCCCCGACTTCGAACCCGCATCGACCATCGAGGAGACCTCTAAGAAGCTCGACGACTACAAGCAGTCCATCAGCGGTACCAACTACATGGTGATGAGCACCTCCTCCTATTTCAGCACCACCGGCAAGGGCGACAAGAACCACGACAACAAATATCCCTACGCCACCCACCTGGAGAGCACCGACTTCTACACCACTCCGGCAGCAGCTACCAGCAGCGCTAACGCCGTGAAAATCTACGTAGAACGCCTCGCCGCCAAAATCAAGCTCTCCGTAAACGAGGAAATCAACGGCAAGACAACCTACACCGACGACGCCGGCAAGCAGCATACAATCTACAAGCTGACCCAGACGGTCGCAGGTGACCCCAACGACCAGGAAAACACTGCGAACAAGGCAACGACCGAACTTTATGTCGAAGTCCTCGGCTGGAACCTCAGCGGTACCGCCAACCAGGCCTACATCTCCAAGCAGCTCACCTCCACCTGGAGCGCCACCGCCCCCTACACCGGGTGGGACAAGCCCGAGTATTTCCGCAGCTTCTGGGCCGAGTCTGCCGTCTACGGCCAGAACCCCGTCGCAAACGCGACCGGAAAAGCAGTGACCCCCGAAAACCTCGGACTGGTCTACACTACCTTCGGAACCAATTCCAAGGCTGCCGGCGAGAGCGACTACTGCAACGAGAACACCAACAACGCCGCAAGCCTTTTCGCCCAGAACAACAACGGCGACCAGTCTGTAATCACCTCCCAGACAACCCACGTCGTACTTAAGACCCGCGTCTGCGACAAGGACGGAAAGGCGATCGACATGGTAAGCTACCACGGCGTACTCTACCTCAAGAGCCACTACATCCAGTACGTCCTCGACAAAATCGAGAAAGGCGACAAGAAGAACCTCAACTTCTACACCAAAGTCTCCGACAGCGAGTACAAGCAGGTTACCCCCGCTTTCTTCAAGCTCGAGGCCGACGGCTCCGGCAAGACCGGCCAGGTAAAGGTAGTCGTGGCTGACGAGACTCAGACTCTCTACTCCCAGGAGGATGACGGCTCCATGTCCAACGGCACCACTTCCGCTACCCTCATGGCTTCCCTCAAGCAGAAACTCGCCGACAACCAGCCCGCCGCTACCGACCAGTACTGCGCTACCGCGTACACCGACGGCAGCAGCGTCTACTACATCCCCGTCGAGCACAACACCGCCGCGGGCGCTGGCAAGGAAGGCTACTACGGCGTTGTCCGCAACCACTGGTACCAGCTCAACATCACCAGCTTTTCGAAAGTAGGCTTCGGCGTGTTCAGCCCCGACGAAGTGCTTATTCCCGAAGGTCCCCAGGATCCCCTCTACTACCTCGGCGTGAACATCAACGTCCTCTCCTGGAAGATTGTCTCCCAGAACGTTCCCCTGTAATTAAACCTACTTCAATACTTCTTCGATAACAGTCCCGGCGGCCGCGAGGCCGCGGCCGCCGGGCTTCTTTATTCCCGCATCTCTTTCCATACTCTCATAAGGTAATACGATTGTGACACTCCGCTTTGACCGCATATTTTCCCGCCTCGCGGCGACCGCCATCCTGGCCGGCGCCCTTGGTCTGACTTCCTCCTGCGAAAGCATCATCTACGAGCACGAGGGGGACTGCGACCCATATTACAAAGTCCGGTTCGTCTACGACATGAACATGAATTTCGCCGACGCTTTCGCAAGCCAGGTGAAGGACGTGACCCTCTACGTCATCGACGAGCGCGACGGAAGGGTCGTGCTGGAAAAACACGAGTCGGGAGAGACCCTGTCTGCCGGCGGCTACATGATGGACGTCGACGTGCCCCCCGGCGAATACACCCTCCTGGCATGGTGCGGCGAGGGACACCGCACATCGTTCGCCGTAAACCCCTCCGACATCCGCTCGGAGCTCCGCTGCTCCCTCGCGGCCCGCTCGAACCCCGAAGAAGGCCCCTGGGGAACCGACGGTTCCCGCGTCACCGACTGCCTCGACAACCTCTTCCACGGCAAGGTCGAAGCGCAAGTATTCCCCTCAACGCAGGGTACCCACATCTACGAGGTGCCCCTCGTCAAAAACACAAACGACATACACATAGTGCTGCAGCACCTCTCGGGAGAGCCCGTCGACAAAGACGCATTCACCTTCACCGTCGCCGACGACAACGGCCTGATGGACTGGGACAACACCCTCCTCCCCGACGAGCCCCTGACATACTTCGCCTGGTACGTCGACGCCGGAATCGCCGGGGTCGAGGTCCCCGACTACTCCGACAGCAACCGGGAAGAGGACCCCGCGCCCGAAGAAACAGCCCCGGCCGGTCGCTACCAGACCCAGGTAAGCGCCGCCGTCGCCGAACTCTCGGTAGGGCGCATCGTCAAGCGTCCCAAAGGGACACCACAGCCCTATGTGAAAATCTACAACAACGAAAGCCGCGAGATGATCGTAAAGGTCCCACTGGTCGACTACTGCCTCCTCGTTAAAGGGAAGCGCAAGGAAACCAAGGACATGGACGACCAGGAATATCTCGACCGGCAGGACGACTATTCGATGGTTTTCTTCCTCGACCAGGACAACCGGTGGCTGAAAACCGAAATCATCATAAATTCCTGGAGGGTACCCGTCCCGCAGGACGTAGAACTCTGACCCTCCCCGAACCCCATATCCCTCTCCATCCTTGCTCTCCATAACAGTTAAAAAGATATACGGCAACAAAATGACCCTGCTGACGAGACATACCGGCTTCTCCGCGCGCCGCCTCCTCGCGACACTGCCCCTGGCAGTGGCCGCCGCGGCGTTCCTGTCGGGATGCTCCTCGGCCGACGAGCCCGCCCCGGACAGGATTCCCGGCGGCAGCGGCTCGCCGGAAGTCTTCCACACAGGGTTCAGCATAACCGTCAGCGACACCAGCGGCCCGGGGACAGGCTCCTCCCGCGCCCCCGGATTCCTCGGCGACGGATACGACACCGGCGACGGATACGAAAACTACATCGACCTCCCCGGCGAGAACTTCCGGTTCTATTTCTTCGACGACGCTAACCGTCTCGTGGCCCCGATCGAGGTAGAGGCCGTCCTCCCGACCGGCCAGACGGAAACATCCAAGACATATTACGTCAGCGGCGAGACCGCGGCCGACATACGAGGCGCCCGGGTAAAGGTCGTGGCCCTCGCCAACTGGCCCGAGTACCCCTCCGCGGGGGAACTCGTGCCCGGCGCCACCACCATCGCCGACCTCTGCCGGGCCCGCTACGCCTTCGACCCCGCGCGGATGATCCCCTCCCGCGAGAACCTCATCCCCCTATACGGAGTCACCGACCTGATGACTCTCGACTTCGACCAGCTCAACCGCGCCGAAATCGGCACAATCCACCTCCTCCGCGCCTTCGCAAAAATCGAGGTCCTAAAGAATCCAGAAACGACCATCGACATCGACAGCGTATTCGTGGTCCGCTACAACGACGCAGGATTCTGCGCGCCCCTCGGCGTTAACAGCCAGGCCGACTACGTCCACGGCAGCTATGACAAGGACTACGTCAACACCCCCCACATCCCCTCCGGGGCCGAGCGGCAGGGCGAAATCCCGATGGTGAAGACCGGAAACGGCTCTTTTGTAGCCTACGTCCCCGAATACCGCAACCTCGCAGCTTCCGGCGCCGAGCGCCCCAAAAAGGAACGGGCCCTGCTGCGCGTGCGCTTCAAGGGGATGACAGGTGCCTGCGACACGGTGGAATTCAAATTCTACTCTGGCGACAAGGGGCATTTCGACCTCCTGCGCAACTATTGGTACCGCTTCTCTCTCTCGAAGGACCTCGAGCCGATGGTACAGATGGTACCCTACAACGAAATTGACCTCAATCCCGACTTCGGCCTGATTATCGGCCCCAACTACGTCCCCGTGCTGGACGACAACGGAAAAATCCTCTACTGGTACAACCCCGACACCGGCAAATACTACGGGCCCGACAAGCAAACCGAAGTCCCGGACCCCTACATCAGCGTCGACCCGGTGACCGGATGGAGCCTCGTCCGCGACGACAACAACCGCTTCTTCTGCTACTACGTCCCCAAGGAAGACAAATACTTCGCGACCGACAAGTCAACCCGGATTCAAAACCCGTTCATGAACGTCGATCCCGCCTCGGGCTGGAACAAAATCATCGACTTTGAGAGCGGAAAGCTCTACTACTATTACGACCGCAAAGGCTCGAAATGGTACCGCCCCGACAAGACCCAGCTCGGAGAAAACGACCTCCCCTCCTATTCCTAAGTAACTGGTCGAAATTATTTTAATATTTATCCGAGGAAAATTTTTAGAAGATTTTTCTCGATGAAGAAGGAGTGTAGCGAGCTACACGACTGATGAAGAGAGGAAAAGATTCAAAAATTTTGCCGGAGAAATATTGAAATAATCAGACCCGTTAATATAAAATAATTTTGAACAGTTACTTAACAGATACACGTCAGAGAAAAAATGTCCCGCATATACGACATATTACCGCGCCTGGTCCTCCTGTTAGTCCTGGGGGCCGCGCTCGCTTCCTGCGCCGACGACCTCCTCGAGGCCGGCCCCGGCGGAGTCGTCGACGGCTCCATGCGCGACCTGGCCGTCGAGATTACCTTCACCGCCGAGGATGAGCAGCCCCTCGACTCACGCGCCGCGGACTCCTCGCTCCCCGGCAACTCCATACAGAATATAAACCACCTGCGCGTACTGATCTACGACGCCGCGACCGGCGCGCTCAGCCACGACCTCGAGATTATCCGCGATGGCAACCCCGCCGCGCCCGACGGCATTATTTCCAATGTGAAATACGACCCTGCCGAAGACAACCGACTCCCCGACGAGGAAAACGACGGATACCTCGACGACGCCTCCGGCAAAGTCACGTTCAACATATCCCTTCCCTCGGCCAACTACTACATGTACGCCGTCGCGAACGCCCCCGACCTCACCCCCGACCAGCTATCAGACCGCCACAAGTTGAAGAGCGCGCCCCGCCGCTGGATTGCCTCCGACATCGCCCAGAACAGCGAGATGTTCGGCATCTTCTCCAACGCCCCCGACCGCGCCGCGACCGACTCATCCCCCCTGAGCATCACAAACCGGATGACCACCCTCCACTGCTGGCTCCGGCGCCTGGCCTCGAAAGTAACCGTGGCCTTTGACGGCTCGGAGCTGTACGACAACGTGCAGGTATATATCGACACGATCGCCCTCTTCGACATACCCCAGCAGTGTCTCCTCGGAAACCCCAACAAGGCCGGACGCGACTACGGCTCGATGGACCTCGAGGCGACGCTCCCGATTGATGCGGCGAATCGGTACAAGGCCAACACTAACGGCCTGATCCACAAAGGCCAGTTCGAGCTTGTGCAGGACCTGGCGAACATCGGCGACAAGCAGCTCGTGCCCGACAACTTCCTCCATGTCTGCAACGAGTCGCACCCATACCTCGGCATGGGGAGCGACGGCAAGGACAAGGCCGACCTCGACAAGCGCCACGACAGGATAGCCAAATCCCTCTTTTTCTACGAGAACCTCCAGGGGACCGGCAACTCCAAAAAGCAGGACGCCGACGGCGACAACGTTATCGACAACGACTCCCCCGTACCCGACGATCCCGCCTCGGGATGGAAGGACGGCAAGCCGTACGGGACATACGTCCAGGTACACGGCCACTACCGCTGCACCTCCCTCGACGGGAACGTCAGCGCCGGCCCGATCCGCTACCGCTTCATGCTCGGAAAAGACACCGACAAGGATTTCAACGCCGAGCGAAACACCCACTACAAGCTCACGCTCATGCTCAAAGGATACGGCAACGACGCCGACTGGCATATCGAATACGAGCACAAGCGCGGCATCGTCGTCGCCTCCCCCCAGTATGTCTCATACCTCTACAACAAGAAGATGATGGCCACCGTGAAAGTCACGGGCCATATTGACGACGACTGTTTCCTGAAAGCCGAAATCCTGGAAGAGAACGAGGTGTGGCGCCCCTGGGGCGACGGCACAGAAGCATTCCCTTTCCCGGCCCCCGGATTTACGACCTCCCAGCCGACCGAACAGCGATTCAACGGACCATGGACCGGATTCCTCTCCCTCCGGCAGACCAAGGTTATCAAAATCGAGGACCCGACGATGATGGGCGCGCCCTCCCACAAATACAACGCCTCGAAAGCCGCGACCCTGCTACAACAGTACTATAAAGGTAACGCCGTACAAGACGGCGCGTATAGCCACAACCCCATCGGAGTGCGCTGCTACACAGTGCGTCCGAACACGACCGGATATGACAGCAACGCGACCGGCCAGGACGGCATGTACTTCGTCAACGCCACCCGCGAAGGGAACAGGGTTACCGAGCGCGTGTTCTCAATCCCCCTCTTCACCCGCGCCAAGGAACTGGTGACCTGGACCGGATTTACAGGCAACAATCCCTTCGAGCCTTACGCCCGCAAGCAGCGCGTCAAAATCTCCGTCGTAGAGTCCGACCAAAAGACCCCTGTCGAAGGGTTCGACCCGGTCTACCTCGACGTAATCCAGGTCCCCCGTATCACCAACCCCAAAGGTGTTTGGCGCAGCAGTTCCAACAACGACCCATTCCACGTCCAGCTCACACATATCGACCCTGTCGACCATTCCCGATTCAGGGTTTTCAAGTCTATGGGAAAGTGGAGCGCCGAGGTTGTGGCCGCCTCCGCGCCCATAATATCCCTAAGCACCACTAAGACCGGTTCGGGAGACGACAGCAAGGACCAGATCAACGTCAGCCGCATAGAAGGCGAAGGGGAGCACCCGATTGACTTCATGATCAACTTCAACGGTACCAGCGGATGCGCCGTCGTAAAAGTCCGATACAACAACTATACCTGCGAGCACGACATTTTCTGCCGCAAAGGATACGAGACCCCGATCGACATTACCGGCGAGGGAACGCAGCAATGGTCTTCCTTCAACGTCGACTATTTCGACGGCGACAAGGCTGTCCCGACCAAATCACCCCTCCAGGAGGGCTCTCTCTTCCGCCGCGGATGCCGGACAGCGATCCTGGCCTCCAATTCAAAGCGCTACGGGCTGGGGGTCAACCCCGCCACAGTCGCCCCGCATACTTTCGCCGTCAAGAAATCCGACAAATCGACCGATGAACTCTCTTGGGCCAATATCAAGACAACAACCAACGACGGCCGCCTATATGACTGGACAATATCAAATCCAGGCGAGCATATAGCCACTATCGGCGACTTCTACACTCTGATCGCCTCAACTGCCAACGACATTAACTTCCAGATCAACAAGGCTTACGGAGTGCTGTACGGCGACGGAGCCTCGGAAACCCAGATGACCACAGAGATGGCCTACGGATATGACGACGAGAACGGAGGCCCCTCGGCGAAAGGCATGAGAGGCGTGATTATCTGCAACTATTCGACCTACAATCAGATTTTCCTCCCTCTCGGAGCCTCCGGCTACGGCCGCAGGAAAGCCAAGGGTGGATGGCTCCCGTCATACAACACCCCCGACGAGGACGGCACGATGCGTTACGCCTCCCGTACAGCCCTCGTCAGCACGTCAATAGAGGGAACCATGATGGCGCAAAAACCCCTATTCTACGACCTATGCCAGCGGCCCGGCGCGCTTTACTGGGCCAAAGTACTTCTGACCACCATCCCCAACGCCCCCGGCAAGGACTACCAGGACGCGGCAAAGTCGTCGGCCTTCGACATAAACTATTTCACGATGGGATTCGAAGGATTCCTAAACGGTGCCGTCAACGACAAGACCGGTAGCGCCTCCGCCATAATCTCCGGCAGCAACGCCTGCTACCTCCGCACCGTCTTCGGCGCCGAAAAATAATCCCCCGGATGCTCTATATCGAATATCAATTGAACAAGCAATAATACCGGCTTGTCAGTATAGAAATCCCAAGAGCCACATCGGGATTTTATTACCGACACCTGTCTCCAGACTGTCGGCAATCACATAGCTGTTAGGCTTATCGGCAATCTGGGAAAAGCCCTTCCCCTTTCCACCTACCTCGAACAGATATTCGCGGTTCAAGAGAAAATCCCCCTCCTTGGCCGCGTAAAGCTGTCCGGCGAAACTCAGCATCGAAGCCACGAAGCTCTCCCTTATTGTCCCTGTTTTGTTAGCGATTCCGAGGGCCTGCATCACCGAAGGATTGTCAAAGAGTATTTTCTCAGGTTTGGACGCACGCTTGGGCTGGGTGGTCGGATCCATAAGAGTACGGAGGATAGCTCCCTCGCTAAGTAATGAGAAGAATCTCATCAACTGATTCCTGGTAACCTCAACGTCCCGTGAAAGATTCGTCATATTCGGGACAAAGGGCACCTGCTCGGCAAGCACCACAATAAGTTTTTTTAGTTTAAGCCTCGTCTCATACTCAATGGGAGTTACAGCAGGAATATCAATATCTATCACCGACAGCACAAGCCGCTCTACCCTCTGCGAATAAGTCGTCTCGGAACATTCCATAAAGAACGGATAATATCCCTGCTTCAGATATTTCTCAAACTCTCCGACAACCCGTATATGCGAGGATATTTTCTGAGCGATAGTACGATGGTCGTTTAGCATTTCTGAAATAGATATCGGCCCGAAATCATAGCCGCCTGTAAAATTCAGATATTCCCTGAACGACAGCCCCCGCAGACTGTATACGGCAACTCGACGCGACAAGTCGGCAACTTTGCTATTGAGTTGAATCAGTGACGACCCGGTGACTACTACGTACAGACCTGGATAACTGTCATAAATGTTCTTAAGCTCCTGCTCCCAGTTTGAGCGCGGGTAAAGATGAACCTCATCAAGATAGAGATGTGTGCCTCCGTGCTTATAATGATAGTCGGCAAGCTCTACAATAGTATGGTCATTAAAGAAAAGCTGGTCGAGAGACACATACACACCGCGTTCACCATTCTCACGGCATCGCTGCTTCATCATAGTTGTCTTTCCCACGCCGCGGGCCCCTTTTATCATAATGAGCCTGTCGTTCCAGTCAATCGTATCATAAAGGTAGCGTCGGCGAGGAGCGTTGAGTTCGGAAATCAAACGTCCTGAGATTTCATATATACGGTCCATATCATCGTAATTTTCACAAAGTTACAAAAATCTTTCTTTATAAAGAAAGAAATTGGCCGGTTTTCTTTCTTTATAAAGAAAACCGCGGATAAGAGGCTGAAAGCCAGCGAGGCGCCGTGTCGTAGATTCCGACGCGGCGCCTCGCCTATGGTTGGATTGCGTTAGCGGCTTAGAGCTTCGGGCCGGCGGCAACGAGGGCCTTGCCGGCGGCGTTGTTCTCGAACTTCTTGAAGTTGTTGATGAACTTCTCGGCGAGCATGGTAGCCTTCTTGGTCCACTCCGCGGGATCGGTGTAGGTGTCGCGGGGGTCGAGAATCTTCGGATCAACTCCGGGGAGTTCGGTGGGAACGGTGAAGTCGAACACGGGGATGGTCTTGGTCGGGGCGGTCAGAATCGAGCCGTCGAGGATGGCGTCGATGATGCCGCGGGTGTCGCGGATCGAGATACGCTTGCCGGTGCCGTTCCAGCCGGTGTTCACCAGGTAAGCCTTAGCGCCGCTCTTGTCCATCTTCTTGACCAGCTCCTCAGCGTACTTGGTGGGGTGCAGGCTCAGGAAGGCCGCGCCGAAGCATGCCGAGAAAGTGGGAGTCGGCTCGGTGATGCCGCGCTCGGTGCCGGCCAGCTTCGAGGTGTAGCCCGACAGGAAGTAGTACTTGGTCTGCTCCGGGGTCAGGATCGATACCGGGGGAAGCACTCCGTAGGCGTCGGCCGACAGGAAGATGACGTTCTTCGCGGCGGGGCCGTGGCTCCCCGGGGCGATCTTCTCGATGTGCTCGATAGGATAGGAAACGCGGGTGTTCTCGGTAACGCTCTTGTCGGCGAAGTCGATCTTGCCGTCCTTGTCTACGGTAACGTTCTCCAGGAGGGCGTTGCGGCGGATCGCGTTGTAGATGTCAGGCTCGGACTCCTTGTCGAGGTTGATAACCTTGGCGTAGCAGCCACCCTCGTAGTTGAAGACGCCGTTGTCGTCCCAGCCGTGTTCGTCGTCGCCGATGAGCAGACGCTTCGGGTCGGTCGAGAGGGTGGTCTTGCCGGTGCCGGAGAGGCCGAAGAAGATTGCGGTGTTCTCGCCCTTCATGTCGGTGTTAGCCGAGCAGTGCATGGAGGCCATACCCTTCAGGGGGAGGTAGTAGTTCATGATGGAGAACATGCCCTTCTTCATCTCGCCGCCGTACCAGGTGTTGATGATCACCTGCATGCGCTGGGTCAGGTTGAAGGCTACGCAGGTCTCGGAGTTGATGCCGAGCTCCTTCCAGTTCTCAACCTTTGCCTTGGAGGCGTTGAGCACCACGAAGTCGGGAGTGAAGTTCTCCAGCTCGTCCTTGGTGGGGCGGACGAACATGTTGGTCACGAAGTGAGCCTGCCATGCCACTTCCATGATGAAGCGGACTGCCAGACGGGTGTCCTTGTTGGTGCCGCAGAAAGCGTCGACAACGTAGAGGGGCTTGTCGCTCAGCTCCTTGTCGGCGATTTTCTTCAGGGCGTCCCAGGTAGCGGGAGTGATGGGTTTGTTGTCATTCTTGTATTCGTCGGAGGTCCACCAGATTGTGTTCTTGGAGGTGTCGTCCATTACGAAGAACTTATCCTTGGGGGAGCGGCCGGTGTAGATGCCGGTCATGACGTTGACGGCGCCGAGCTCGGTTTCCTGGCCCTTTTCGTAGCCTTCGAGGCCGGGCTTGGTTTCGTCGATGAAGAGTTCGTCCCAGGAAGGGTTGTGGTACACCTTCGGGGTTCCGGTGATACCGTACTGGGTTAAATCAATCTTGCTCATTTTGATAGAAGATATTGAGTGAAAAATTTTATTGTCATCTATGGTCGGGCGGAGCGTGTTCGCCTTGTTAACCGGATGCAAAGGTACGAATTTTTTCACGAAAAAAATCCCCGCCGGTCATAATTAAGGAAAAATTTCCTTAATAGGGCTTAACCGGGCTTCCCGCTTCCGGGCCATTGCCTGTCGAAAGTTCCTATTGCTTAACGCCTAACGCGCTTTTTTCGTTCGCGCAGCGACCAGTGGTGCGCCCTCAATACGAAAAAATTTCGTACCTTTGCACATTATAGATACCCTATAAATACCCTGAATGACTGACGACCTCAACAACCCCGCGAATCCCGAAACCGAAAACGTCCGCCACGACGACGGACGCGAACCCCTCTCGCCCCTTACCGACGAAATAGCCGAAGCCGTCGAGGAGGAGACCGAGGAACTTCCCGCCGCCCCCGGCAGCGAGACCGCCCGCCTCCGCCTCGGAGGAATGTACCGCAACTGGTTCCTCGACTACGCCAGCTACGTCATTCTCGAGCGTGCCGTCCCCCATATCGAGGACGGCCTCAAGCCCGTGCAGCGCCGTATCCTCCACTCGATGAAGACCCTCGACGACGGCCGCTTCAACAAGGTCGCGAACATCGTCGGGAACACGATGCAGTACCACCCCCACGGCGATGCCTCGATCAAGGACGCGCTCGTCCAGCTCGGGCAGAAGGAGCTGCTGGTCGACACCCAGGGCAACTGGGGCAACATACTGACCGGCGACGACGCCGCCGCAGGCCGTTATATCGAGGCGCGCCTCTCGCAGTTCGCCCTCGAGACCCTCTACAACCCCAAAATCACCGACTGGGTGCCCTCCTACGACGGCCGCAAGAAAGAGCCCGTAACGCTCCCCGTCAAATTCCCCCTCCTCCTATTCCAGGGCGTCGAGGGAATCGCTGTCGGCCTCTCCTCGAAAATCCTCCCCCACAACTTCAACGAGCTGCTCGACGCATCCGTCGCCGCGCTCCGCAGTGAGGAGTTCACCCTATATCCCGACTTCCCCACAGGGGGTTACATCGACGTCAGCCGGTACAACGACGGCGAGCGCGGCGGTACCGTGAAGGTACGCGCCAAAATCGAGAAAATCGACAACAAGACCCTTGCCATAACCGAAATCCCCTTCGGCAAGACAACCTCCGTCGTAATCGCATCCATCCTCAAAGCCTTCGAGAAAGGGAAAATCAAAATCCGCAAGGTCGACGACAACACCGCCCAGACAGCGATGATCCTCGTCCACCTCCTCCCCGGAACCTCCTCCGACAAGGCCATCGACGCCCTCTACGCCTTTACCGACTGCGAGGTCGCCGTATCCCCCAACTGCTGCGTGATCCGCGACAACAAGCCCGCCTTCCTTACCGTCAGCGAGCTGCTGCGCCACTCCGCCTTCCGCACCCGCGACCTGCTCCGCCGCGAGCTGGAGATACAGCTCGCCGAAGTCCGCGAGATGCTCCATTCCGCCTCCCTCGAACGGATATTCATCGAGGAACGGATCTACAAGGACCGCGAGTTCGAGCAGGGAGAGACGATGGAGGCCGTCAGCGCCCACGTCCGCAAGCGCCTCGAGCCCTTCCTCCCCAAGCTCGTCCGCGAAATCACCGACGACGACATCCAGCGCCTCATGGAAATACGCATGAAGCGCATCCTCAAATTCTCCTCCCGCGACGCCGACCGCCAGATCGCCCTCTACAACGAGCGTATTGCCGAGATAAACAACCACCTGGCCCATATCACCGACTACGCCGTCGACTGGTTCCTCCGCCTCAAGGAGCGATACGGCGAGAAATACCCCCGCCGCACCGTAATCCGCGGATTCGACAACATCGAGGCATCCCGCGTCGCCGAGGCCAACGAAAAGCTATATATCAACCGCGAGGAAGGCTTCATCGGAACATCCCTCAAAAAAGACGAGTACCTCTTCAACTGCTCCCTCCTCGACGACGTAATCATATTTTACAACGACGGCCGCTACAAGGTGGTCCGCGTGGCCGAGAAACTCTTCATCGACAAGAACGTGCGCCACGTCGGCCTGTTCACCCGCAACGACAAGCGAACAATCTACAACGTCATCTACCAGGACGGCCGCGGAGGCACCTTCTTCATGAAGCGCTTCGCCGTCACAGGCGTTACCCGCGACAAAGAGTACAACCTCACCCAGGAAAAACCCGGCTCGCGCATCGTATGGTTCTCGGCCAACCCCAACGGAGAGGCCGAGGTAGTCCGCGTGTCCCTAAAGCCCAAACCCCGCCTGAAGACCCTCCAGTTCGACGTCGACTTCTCCGAACAGCTCATCAAAGGGCGCCAGAGCCAGGGCAACATCGTGACCCGCAACGAAGTGCACCGCTTCTCCCTCAAAGAGAAGGGAGTATCCACCCTCGGAGGGCGCCAGGTATGGTTCGACCGCGACGTAATGCGCCTCAACTACGACGGGCGCGGAGACTACCTCGGCGAGTTCTCCGGCACCGACCAGGTGCTCGTCATGACAACCGACGGCGAGTACTACATGACCAACTTCGACGCCGCCAACCACTACGAGAACATCTCCCTGCTCCGCATCGAGAAATTCCAGCCCGAGAAAGTCTGGACCGCCGTCCTCCACGACGCCGACCAGAAATACCCCTATCTCAAGCGCTTCACCCTCGAGCCCTCCGCCAAGCGCCAGCGCTTCCTCGGGGAGAACACCGCCTCGCGCCTCCTGGCCCTCTCAGACAAGCCCGGCGCACGCTTCCGCCTCATCTTCGGCGGGGGCGACGACTTCCGCGAGCCCCTCGACGTCGACGCCGCCGACTTCGTCGCCGTCAAGTCCTTCAAGGCCAAAGGCAAGCGCCTGACAACCTACACCCTCGCCACCGTCGAAGAGCTCGAACCCCGCGACCTCCCCGCCGACCCCTCAGACCCCGACTCCGATTCCTCCTTGTCCGACCCGTCCGACCTGTCCGACCCGTCCGACTCCGACCCCGACTCCTCCTTCACCGAAATCTCCGACGACGAGCTCCGCGACCAAATTCTCGGCCAGGAACGCCTCTTCTAACCCCGCCTACCCCCCCCGACTTACGCCCCGCCCCTTACCGTGGCGAGGCGTAAGCCGAGCAATCCCCGCGTTCCCCCCGCCGCTCAGCGGCAGGGAGGAAGGGGCGGCAGGGAGGAAGCGAGCCAGGAGAAGACGCGGGGGTAGAGGGCGCCCAGGAGGCGCCGGTTGCTCAGGAAGAGGTCGTGGAGGCCCCCGTAGACGCGGAAGCAGGTAATGTCGGGGCCGAGCATCAGGCCGTAGCGGCGTATGTCGGCCACGTCGAGAACCCCGTCGGCGGCGTTATGTTCCGGGGTCCACTCAGGGGTATCAACGCTCTTGTCGCTGTACATCAGCAGAATCGGGATGCCGATGTCGGCCTTCCCGTCGCGCAGGGCGTGCTGCGCCTCGCTGATCGCGCGGACCCACCCGGCGGTCACGTCGGGCGAGCGCCGCAGTTTCCAGTCGGTATTATACTCCCAGTCGCCGTGTTCCCCCTTCAGCAGGCTCTCGGAATAGGCCGTCGACTCCCCCTGGCTGATTTCCGTTGTGGGGAAGAGGCCTCCCCACCAGTCAATCAGAGGTACGAGCCGCTCCTTCCAACCCAGGTTCCAGTCGAGAAACGGGGAGTTGAGCACCAGCGCGTCAACCTGCGTGTTGCCCGTCTGCGCCATATAATAGGCCGCGATGAGTCCGCCGGTGGAATGTCCCATCAGTACCGTCTCGCGCACCCCGTCGCGGCGCATCTGCACCAGCGCCGAGTCTATGTCGGGGAAATACTCCCGCAGCGAGCGGGCCTCGAAAATCCGCTGCCCCGGCCGTATCGAGCGGCCGTATTTCCGCAGGTCGACGGCATAGAAGTCATACCCCCTCGCTGCGAACTCGTCGCCCATCCGGGCGTTGAAGAAATAGTCGTTGAAACCGTGGATGTACAGCACCCCGCGCCCCGTCGCGACACTGTCGGGAGCCATCTGCCGCACAATCGTCGAGACCACCGGCCCGGAATAGTCGCGCCCCTGGTCGACCGTCCGCGCCAGGTATCCGTCGCCGAGAACGTCCGCTTTCCACGCCCCCGCCGCATACGCTCCAACTGAAACCATCGCCGCGGCAACCCACGTCGCCGCCCGCCGCAAAATCCCGTACTCCATAATCTATATTGATTTGATTCAACCTTACTTAATAACCGCCGACCTCTCCCGGCGGTTCGACCGCGAAGTTAGCGAAAATGGCGGAAACGGCGACAAGGGGCGGTGCTGTGCGGAAAATATTGGCAAAATGTTGGCAGAATCGGATGTTTTGCGTAATTTTGCCGCCGGAAATGAGTTTTGCAGCTCATTCTGTCAGAAATTAATTCAATTTCCAATATTCAATATCAATTTCTAAGGAAGGATTATGAAAGCAACCGAACTGATGGACTCCCTGCGCCGCCGATTCCCCAACGAGCCGGAATATCTCCAGGCAGTCGAGGAGGTGGTCAACTCGATCGAGGATGTCTACAACGAGTATCCCGCCTTCGAGCGCTACAACCTGATGGAGCGCCTGTGCATGCCCGACCGCGTGATTTCGTTCCGCGTGAGCTGGACCGACGACCAGGGGCGCGTGCGAAACAACATGGGCTACCGCGTGCAGCACAACAACGCCATAGGGCCCTACAAGGGGGGCATCCGCTTCCATTCCTCCGTCAACCTCTCGATCCTGAAATTCCTCGCCTTCGAGCAGACGTTCAAGAACTCGCTGACGACCCTCGCGATGGGGGGCGCCAAGGGCGGCTCCGACTTCTCGCCCCGCGGCAAGAGCGACATGGAGGTCATGCGCTTCTGCCAGGCGTTCGTCAACGAGCTGTGGCGCAACATCGGGGCAGACACCGACGTCCCCGCCGGCGACATAGGGGTCGGGGCCCGTGAGGTAGGCTACATGTTCGGGTGGTACAAGAAGATGGCCCGCGAGTTCACCGGCACCTTCACCGGCAAGGGAATCTCCTTCGGCGGCTCCCTGATGCGCCCCGAGGCTACGGGCTACGGCAACGTCTACTTCCTTCTCAACATGCTGGCTACCCGCGGCCTAGCGATCGAGGGGAAGAAGGTTGCGGTCAGCGGCTCGGGCAACGTCGCCCTCTACACCGCCGACAAGCTGATCACGCTCGGAGCGAAGGTCGTATCGATGAGCGACTCCGACGGCACGGTGCTCATTCCCGAAGGGATGACCCGCGGACAGTGGGAGCGCCTGTTCGAGCTTAAAATCGCCATGCGCGGACGCGTCAGCGAGTTCGCCGCCCAGGAAGGGCTCGAATACCTCCCCGGCGAGCGCCCCTGGAAACACGCCGCGTGCGACATAGCGATGCCGTCGGCCACTCAGAACGAAATCGACGGCGACGACGCCCGCGCCCTGCTCGCCCAGGGATGCGTCGCTGTCAGCGAGGGGGCCAACATGCCCTCCACGCCCGAGGCCGTGCGCGAGTTCATCGCCGCCCGCATCCTCTACGCCCCCGGAAAGGCGGCCAACGCCGGCGGAGTCTCCGTCAGCGGCCTGGAGATGGCGCAGAACAGCCAGAAACTCTCCTGGACAGCCGAGGAGGTCGACAACCGCCTCCGCGACATAATGGCCGACATTCACTCGCAGTGCGTCGAATACGGCAAGCAGCCCGACGGCTACGTCAACTACGTCAAAGGAGCCAACACCGCCGGCTTCATGAAGGTAGCCAAAGCCATGATGGCCCAGGGCATATATTAAAAGGTGAAGAGTGAATAGTGAAGAGTGAATAGTGAAAGGTGAAGGGAATACTCCTTCAAATTCCAACCCCTATCCTATTTGGCCATAGAAATTTAACGGCGCCGTGTCTTGGCTTAAGACACGGCGCCGTCCGTACCCGGACGGGAGGGAGCGTTATTGTCCGAACCAGTCGCCTCGCAACATATCGTCAGACACCTCGCGCGTCATAAGCAGCATATCCCTCAAATCAGCGCTAACACTATCGCCGATAATTTTATTATTGGAATCTATAGCGCCATCCAGTTTAGGATTGAGCATGCTCAGCCCCATCCCCCGGTAACCTTTATCAGCCACACCCATAAGGTCCAATATCGTGGGGAAGACGTCGACCTGCCCGGTCGGATGGTTTATCCTTTTCGTAATCCCTGCATTCACTGCCGCAAACACTATGTCTCCATGCGCCTGAGTAGGCATGCCTTCTGCCGAAGACGCATGGTCCGAGGCTATTACAATAAGCGAGCTGTCATAAAGATTCCTCCTTTTCAATTCATTGAGGAAGTTTCCGAGCTGGGTGTCGAAATAGTTGGTAACCGTCATATAGTCGCGTCTCAGTTCTGGAATCCCATCTATCGCCGCGATCCAGTCCGGGGTATTCACGTTAGAATCCTTATAGGGTCCGTGCATCGACATTGTTGTAAGTTCTGCGACAAATGGCTGGCCAATGGTGTCCATCACTTCCAGCCCGGTGCGAAACATTGCCTCGTCAGTGCCCATTGACTCTTCAGAAGCGCGACGTCTCACATTCTCATATAAACGGTCATAGCCATATGCCAACGTAGTCTCGCGGTGGTGCCACATCGACCCTCCTTCACATATCACCTCAAAAGACGGCCTGCCAGCGAAATACATCGGTAAAGCATAGAATTTATTGCCGGTATAGAATGAAACGGTAGTGACATCGGAAGCCGGATACATACCGGTATTGTAGATAAACTGACCGTCGCTGGAGACACCACTGCGAATCTGCGCCACCATTTTTAGCGACGAAAGCGTGCCCTCGGCATTTATCAACGAATCAAGCACGGGCATCAGCTTTCGACCGCCATGTTCATATTCAACAGCCCATGAGTTCAGAGACTCCACAACAATAAGTATCAGGTTGCGATTGCCAGGACTGAATGAAAGAGTGTCGGCTACTGAATAGGCGCGGCGCAGACGTTCGTGCTTCTTCCAGAAACCTTCTATACGGGCTACCTCTTCCGTAGACAGGCTCCTGTCGCGCATATTATTGTAAACAGCATAACCACACCCCTTGGCCCAGAAGAGCACCAGCCCGGACGTATCATACTCTATCCACGGCGAAAGCTGCTCCCTGAAAAAGAAATCCCTCGCCGTATGCCACACCGTGAGCCCGGGCCTCCTGGCGAAACTCGCCATTCGCTCTTTGTACGAACTTATTATCGTATGGCATTGAACCCCAGAATAGAGCACGATTGTAGCCGCGGTCGCTATCCAGCGCGTCCTCGTCGAAAATCTTGTCCCCTTATGCTTGCGGAAAAATGGGGTCAAGCCGAAATCCCGGTGCATAAATTTTGTGGAAAGTGTTAAATTTG